>JAKAXN010000018.1 GCA_021816565.1 Actinomycetes bacterium | reverse complement strand
CCGGGCCGGAGCGGAGATCGTGGCCACCAACAACGTCCACTACCACCACCCGGGCCGCCGCCGGCTGGCCACCGCCCTGGCCGCGGTCCGGGCCCGGCGCAGCCTGGACGACATGGACGGGTGGCTACCGGCGGCCGCCACCGCCCACCTGCGCAGCGGGGCGGAGCAGCTGCGCCGCTTCTCCCGCTACCCCGGGGTGGTGGAGATGGCCGCCGAGCTGGGGCGGGAGTGCGCCTTCGACCTGAACCTGGTGGCACCTAGATTGCCACCTTTTCCTGTTCCTCCGGGTCATACGGAGATGAGCTGGTTGCGGCACCTGGCCGAGGAGGGGGCCACCCGCCGCTACGGTCCCCGTTCGGCGCCGAGGAACGCCCGGGCCTGGCCGCAGATCGACTACGAGCTGGACATGATCGACCGGCTGGGCTTCGCCGGCTACTTCCTGATCGTGTGGGACATCGTGGAGTTCTGCCGTAAAGCTGACATTTTCTGCCAGGGTCGGGGGTCGGCGGCCAACTCCGCGGTCTGCTATGCCCTGGGGGTCACCAAGGCGGACGCGGTGGCCCTTGGTCTGCTCTTCGAGAGGTTCCTCTCCCCGGAGAGGAACGGCCCTCCCGACATCGACGTGGACATCGAGAGCGGGCGGCGGGAGGAGGCCATCCAGTACGTATACCGCCGCTACGGCCGGGGGGCGGCGGCGCAGGTGGCGAACGTGATCACCTACCGGCCCCGCTCCGCGGTGAGAGACATGGGCAAGGCGCTGGGTGCCGCCCCCGGCCAGCTGGACGCCTGGTCCAAGCAGGTCGACCCGTGGGCCCGGGAGCTGCGACCGGAGGAGGGCGCCATCCCGGCCCCGGTCACGGCCCTGGCCGGGGAGGTCCAGAACTTCCCCCGTCACCTCGGCATCCACTCCGGGGGCATGGTGCTGTGCGACCGGCCGGTGTCGGAGGTGTGCCCGGTGGAGTGGGCCCGCATGGCCGACCGCAGCGTGCTGCAGTGGGACAAGGACGACTGCGCCGCCGCCGGACTGGTCAAGTTCGACATGCTGGGCCTGGGCATGCTGACCGTCCTGCACGCCGCGGTCGACCACGTACGGGAGTTCCACCACGTCGAGATCGACCTGGCCGATCTGCCTCAGGACGACGCCGTCTACGAGATGCTGTGCCGGGCTGACTCGGTCGGGGTGTTCCAGGTCGAGAGCCGGGCCCAGATGGCCACCCTGCCCCGGCTCCGGCCCCGCACCTTCTACGACCTGGTGGTGGAGGTGGCCCTGATCCGGCCCGGGCCGATCCAGGGCGGCTCGGTCCATCCCTACATCCGCCGGCGCAACGGGAGCGAGCCGGTCACCTACCTGCACCCGCTCCTGGAGAAGAGCCTGGCCAAGACCCTGGGGGTGCCGCTGTTCCAGGAGCAGCTGATGCAGATGGCCATAGACGTTGCCGGCTTCACCCCGGCCGAGTCGGACAGGCTGCGCCAGGCCATGGGGTCGAAACGCAGTGTGGAGAAGATGGAACGGCTCAAGGCCCGGCTGTACTCGGGCATGGCCGCCAACGGCATCACCGGCCAGGTGGCCGACGCGGTGTGGGAGAAGCTGGTGGCCTTCGCCAACTTCGGCTTCCCCGAGAGCCACTCGGTGAGCTTCGCCTACCTCGTGTACTCCTCGGCGTGGCTGAAGCACCACTACCCGGCGGCGTTCTGCGCCGGCCTCCTCGACGGCCAGCCCATGGGCTTCTGGTCGCCGCAGACCATCGTGGCCGACGCCCGCCGCCACGGGGTGGCCGTGCGCCGCCCCGACATCAACTCCAGCCGGGCGGCGTCTGTGCTCGAGCCCTGCCCCTCCAGCGCCGGCGGGGCGGCGGTGCGCCTCGGGCTGTCGTACGTGCGGGGGGTCGGGGAGGAGATGGCGGAACGCATCGCCGCCGGTCAGCCGTACCGGGACATGGAGGACCTGGTCCGTCGCACCGGGATGACCCGCCCCCAGGCCGAGGCGCTGGCCACCGCCGGTGCCTTCGACTGCCTCGGCCTGTCCCGGCGGGAGGCCCTGTGGAGCGCCGGGGCGGTGGCCGCCGCAGGAGGCGGTGAGTCCGGCGTCGGGGGCCGGCGCCGGGTCGGGGCTCCCCGACTGGCCGGCCTGGTCACAGGGGCGGACGCGCCGGAGCTGCCTGCCATGACGCCGGTGGAGCTCAACCAGGCGGACCTCTGGGCCACCGGCATGTCGCCTGACAGTTATCCGACCGAGTTCGTGCGGGCCGAGCTGGAGGCGGCCGGGGTGGTGCCGGCGGCCGGCCTCCTGGACGTGGCGGCCGGGGACCGGGTGGTGGTGGCCGGGGTGGTCACCCACCGTCAGCGGCCGGCCACCGCCCAGGGCGTCACCTTCCTCAACCTGGAGGACGAGACCGGGCTGGTGAACGTGGTCTGCTCGGCCGGCGCCTGGAAGCGCTACCGGAGGGCCGCCCGGTCCAGCCCGGCGCTGATGGTGGTGGGCCGCCTCGAACGGGTGGAAACGGTGATCAACGTGGTGGCCGAGCGGATCCTCCCCCTCAGGGTGACCCAGGGCGGATCACTGCGATCGCGCGACTTCCGGTAAAGCTTCGGCAAACACAGGAATTTCCCAGCTTTCCTTACGGAAATACCTAACCGCCGGCCCGACACTGGCGTCATGCCATCGCACCACTCCCGGGCTCGGGACGAGGGTCTGAGGAGGGTGTCCTCCATCACCCGGTGGGCCCTGGCCGGCGGCGCCGGCCTCACCGGGGTCTTCTCTGTCCTGGCTGCCACGTCGTACTCCGGGCATGCCGCCGGCGCCGCCTCGGGGACGGCCCCCGCCGGCGCCCAGCCGGCCACCAGCTCCAACGCCGGCCCGGCGTCGTCGGGGACCCTGCAGCCGTCCTCCACCCCCGTCTACCCCTCGAGCGGCCCGGCCGCGGTCAGCTCCGGGGGTTCGTGATGGACCGGATCCGCGTCACCCGGCCGGCCGGCCTCGGCCGGGCTGATTTCCGGGCCCTCGGTACCGGGGTCAGCGTCCTCACCGTCGACCCCGGCTGCGTGGCCCGGGCCGCCCTGGAGGTGCGCCAGGAGCTGGCGGCCATCGACGCCGCCTGCAGCCGGTTCCGGCCCGACTCCGAGCTGGAGGTGGCCAACCGGGCCCAGGGCCACCAGGTGGCCCTCGGCCCCCTGCTGGCCGAGGCCATCGAGGTGGCCCTGCGGGCCGCCCGCGTCACCGACGGCGACGTCGACCCGACGGTGGGCTCGGCGGTCATGGCCCTCGGCTACGACCGGGACTTCAAGGATCTGGCGCCCGAAGGCCCGGTCGTGACCCTGGCGCGGGTGCCCGGCTGGAAGGCCGTCCGCTTCAACCGCCGGTGGGGGACCCTGCAGATGCCGGCCGGGGTGCGCCTCGACCTGGGGGCCACGGCCAAGGCGCTGGCCGCCGACCGGGCCGCAGCCCGGGCCGGAGCGGCGACGGGGACCGGGGTCCTGGTCAGCGTGGGCGGCGACATGGCCACCGCCAATGAGGCGCCGGCCGGCGGATGGAACATCAAGGTGGCCGACTGGCACGGAGCCACCCCGGGCGGCCCCGGGCCGGTGATACGGATCGACTCCGGGGCGCTGGCCACCTCGAGCACCACCGTCCGGCGATGGAGCAGGCAGGACCGGGAGCTGCACCACATAGTGGACCCGGCGACGGCCCAGCCGGCCGAGGTCGTGTGGCGCACGGTGTCGGTCGCCGCGGCCACCTGCGTGGACGCCAACATCGCGTCGACGGCGTCGATCATCCGCGGCGAGCGGGCGGTGGCCTGGCTCGGCTCGCTCGGTCTCACGGCCCGGCTGGTCCGCCGCGACGGCACCGCCGTCCTGGTCGGCGGTTGGCCGGCGGAGAGGCAGGCCGCGTGAACTCCCAGGCCCTGTGGTACCTGGCCCGGGGGAGCGGGGTGGCGGCGCTGATACTGCTGACCGTCTCGGTCCTGGCCGGGCTGGCCACGGAGTCCCGCTGGAGCTCCGCCCGCTGGCCCCGCTTCGTGGTCGAAGGCCTGCACAAGAACCTGTCGCTGCTCGGGCCGGTGTTCCTGGTCGTCCACATCGTCAGCGCCGTTGCCGATTCCTACGTGCCGATCAGCTGGCTCAGCGCCTTCGTCCCCTTCGGCGCCTCCTACCGGCCGTTCTGGCTGGGGATGGGGGCCCTGTCGCTGGACCTGTTCCTGGCGGTGGCGGTCACCAGCCTCCTGCGATCCCGGCTCGGGTACCGCAGGTGGCGGTCGGTGCACTGGCTGGCCTACGGCTCGTGGGGCCTGGCCATCGTCCACGGCCTCGGGACCGGCAGCGACCGCCACCAGACCTGGTTCGTGATCCTCAACATGGCGGCCGTGGCCTCGGTGGTCGTGGCCGCCGCCCTGCGGTTCAGCCGGGACGCCCCGCCGGGCGGTCCCCGGCGCCTGCAGCCGGCCCCGGTTCCGGTCCGGTACAACCCGAGAGGAGCCCGCCGGTGACGGCGACATACACCCACATCGACCTGGCCGGCGCCATCTGCGGGCCGGGGGAGGCCCGGCTGCTCGGCGGCGCCGACGACCCGTCCCTCGGGGCCCACCTGGAGCGCTACGGGCCCCTGCGCCAGGAGTGGATCCGCCGCCTCAAGGCGGAGACCGAGCTGGCCGGCCTGCGGGGCCGGGGCGGGGCCGGCTTTCCGACCCATCTCAAGCTGGCGGCCGTCACCCGGGCCGCCCTCACCGGGCGGAGAGGCCGGCCGCCGGTGGTCGTGGCCAACGCCACCGAGGGGGAGCCGGCCAGCGCCAAGGACAAGGTCCTGCTGCGCCGGGTGCCCCACCTGGTCCTCGACGGGACCATGGCCGCCGCGGTGGCCGTGGGCGCATCCCGGGCGGTGCTGTGCATCGACCGGCGCGACCGGGAGGCGGTGGCCGCAGCCGGCCGGGCCCTGGCCGAGCGGCGGGGCGACCCGGTGGCAATCACCATCGCCGAGACCCCGTCGCGCTACGTCGCCGGGGAGGAGTCGGCCCTGGTGGCCTGGCTCAACGGCGGTCCGGCCCGGCCGACCTACAAGCAGCACCGGCCGGCGGAGCGGGGCGTGGACGGAGCTCCGACCCTCGTCGACAACGCCGAGACCCTGGCCAACCTGGCCCTGGTCGCCCGCTTCGGCGGCGCTGCCTACCGGATGGCCGGGGCGCCGGAGGAGCCCGGGACGGTGCTGCTCACCGTCCGGGGAGCGGTGGACCGGCCCGGGGTGCACGAGCTGGCCACCGGCCGGGCTCTGGCCGCGGCGGTGGCCGACACCGGCCGTCAGGCGGGGCGGGGGGCCCTGATCGGGGGCTACTTCGGCACCTGGGTGCCGGTGGCCGACCTCATGCGGGCCCCGCTGAGCGCTGCGGGCCTGAAGCCGCTCGGGGCGTCGCTGGGCTGTGGGCTGGTGGCCGTCATGCCCGACGACCACTGCCCTCTGCAGGAGGTCTCGGCGGTGCTGCACTGGCTGGCCGACAACACCGCCGGCCAGTGCGGGCCCTGCGTCAACGGCCTGCCGGCCCTGGCCGGGGCCTTCGACCGCGACGCGGCCGGCGACCGCTCGGGGCGGGCGTCGGCCGATCTGGACCGATGGGCGCCGATGGTGGCCGGTCGGGGGGCGTGCAAGCTCCCCGACGGGGCGGTGCAGTTCCTCGACAGCGCCCGGCGCACCTTCGCGGCCCACATAGATGCCCACCGCCGCTACGGGCCCTGCCCGCCGAACCGGACGGCCGTGCTGCCCACCCCCCCGATCGGGGGCTGGACATGAGGTCGGCGTCGATCTCGGTCAACCCGGTGGCCTGCGACGGTCACGGCCTGTGCGCCGAGCTGCTCCCGGAGCTGTTCGCCCTGGACGACTGGGGATACCCGGTGCTGCGCTCCGGGGAGGTCCCGCCGCACCTGCTGGCGCTGGCCCGCAAGGCCCGGGGGATGTGCCCGAGCCTGGCCATCGTGCTGAGCGACCGTGCGGGCCGGGACCGCCGTTGAGCAGCCCGGGGGGCGGGCCAACCGGGGGGCCGCAGTAGGCCCCGACCGCACCCGGAACGGCACCTACGGGTGGCACTCTGTAGGGATGCCGGAGCGGTCTCCCCGACTCACCGGGCCGTTGCGGCCCATCGAACTGGCGACCGCGTCCGTGCTCGGGACGCTGGCGGTGGTGCTCACGGTGGCCGGCTGGTTCCTTCCCCACCTGGGGATCATCGCCGCTTTCGCGGTGGTGCCCCTCGGCGTCGTCGCCCACCACCACCGGGTCAGGGCCCTGATGGCTGCCACCTTCGCGGCCGCCGTGCTGAGCTTCCTGGTGGCCGGGACCGGCACGGTGACCAACATCGTGGAGTGCGCGGCGGTGGGCGGCCTGGTCGGCATCGTCAAGCGGCGGGGCTGGGGCTTCGGCGCGGTGATGGCCGGGGTGGCGGTGATCGGACCGGTCCTGGCCGCCATCAGCGTCGGCCTGCTGGCGCTGTTCGGGTCCCTGCGCAAGCTCACCCTCGAGCAGATCCGCAACACCTGGAAAGGGGTGGAGCGGCTGCTCTCGGGCATCCCGGGCCTGTCGGGCCTGCTCGAGCACATCAACTCGTTCATCAACGCCGCCCTGCGGGACTGGTGGATCACCGTCGCGGTGCTCGTCATCGCCGCCACCGTGTGGTTCGCCATCCTGGGGTGGGTCTTCATCGGAGCCGTCCTGGACCGCCTCCAGTGGGTCCGGGCCCAGGACCGGCTGGACCTCGATCGTGAGACGGCCCCGCCCGGCCCTCTGCCGGTGGCTCTGAGTGACGTCCGCTACCGGTACCCCGGCGCCGACACCGACGCCGTCGACGGCGTCTCCCTCGAGGTCCGGGCCGGCGAGATGGTGGCGCTGGTCGGCGACAACGGCTCGGGCAAGTCCACCCTGACCAGGCTCCTGGCCGGCCGGCCGCCCACCGGGGGGGCGATCGAGCGGCCCGGTCCGGCCGGCCTGGGCCGACCGGGCGGGACGGCCATGATCCTGCAGCACCCGGAGACCCAGATCCTCGGGGTGCGCGTCGCCGACGACGTGGTGTGGGGGTTGCCCGGCGACCGGGACGTCGACATCGACGCCGTGCTGGACTCGGTGGGGCTGTCGGGGATGGGGGAGCGGGAGACCTCCGGGCTGTCGGGTGGGGAGCTCCAGCGCCTGGCGGTGGCCGCCGCCCTGGCCCGCCACCCCCGGCTCCTGCTGTCCGACGAGTCCACCGCCATGGTCGACGAGTCGGGCCGCCGGGACCTCACCGCCCTCCTGCGCTCCCTGCCCGCCACGCACGGCATCTCGGTGGTGCACGTCACCCACCGACCGGAGGAGGCGGCGGTGGCCGACCGGGGGTACCGGTTGGCCACCGGGCGGGTCGTCGCCGCCGGCCCGGCCGCGGCGGTGGCCGACGCCGCCGTCGGCCCGGCCGATCCGGGCCCCACCACCGCCAGGCTCGGTATCAGCTCCGTGGGTGCCGTCAGCCCCGAGCCGCTGGAGCTGGCCGGCGTCACCCACACCTACGGGATCGGCACCCCGTGGGCCCACACCGCCCTCGAAGGGGTGGATTTGCGCATCGACCCCCACGAAGGGGTGCTGGTGGTGGGCGGCAACGGGTCCGGCAAGTCCACCCTGGCGTGGATCATGGCCGGGATCCTCCGCCCGACCTACGGTGAGGCCCTGCTCGGAGGTCAGCCGGTCCGGGGCCGGATCGGGTCGGTGGCGCTGGCCTTCCAGCACGCCCGGCTGCAGCTGCAGCGTTCCACTGTCGGGCGCGACGTGCGCGCCGCCGGCGCGCCCGACGACGAGGCGGTGGCCGCCGCGCTGGCCGCCGTGGGCCTCGACCCGCAGGAGATGCCCGACCGGCGGGTGGACACCCTGAGCGGCGGCCAGCAGCGTCGGGTGGCCCTGGCCGGGCTGCTCGCCCGGCGGCCGTCGGTGCTGGTGCTCGACGAGCCCCTGGCCGGGCTGGACTCCCGCAGCCGGGACGGGCTGCTCGACCTGCTGGCCGGCCTGCGCCACGACCACGGCCTGACCGTGGTGGTCATCTCCCACGACCTGGGCGGTATGGAGCGGGTCTGCGACCGGGTGGTGCACCTGGGCGACGGGCGGATCCTGGGCGACTCCGCGGTGGCCGCGGCGGGCGCATGAGGGTGCGCCCCAAGCGCCGGGCGGAGGCCGGAGCCGAGCCCTACCGGCCACCCCAGATCAACCTGCTGCGGGTGGTCGAGGTGGACTCGCCGGTGCACCGGCTGTGGGCCGGCACCAAGCTGCTGGCCGTCATGGGGGTGAGCATCACCCTGTCGTACTTCCCGTCGTGGGCGGCCATAGGCCTGGTCACGGCCCTGCTCCTGGCCACCACCGTGGTGGCCCGCATCCCGGCCGGGGCGTGGCCCCGGCCGCCCCGGTGGTTCTGGATCCTCGTCGTCATCACCGGGGCCCTGGCTTCCATCTCCGGTGGATCGCCGTACCTGCACATCGCAGGCGTGACCGTCGGACTGGGCGGCCTCGACGCCTACAGCCGGTTCGTGATCGTCGGGGTGGTGTTCCTGCTGTCGGCCGCGGTCGTCGGATGGACCACCCCGCTCGGCGAGATCGCCCCGGCCGTGTCCACCCTGCTGGCCCCGCTGAGGCTGGTCCGGGTCCCGGTGGAGGAGGCGGCCACCGCCGTGGCCCTGTGCGTGCGCAGCCTGCCGCTCCTGGTGTCGGAGATGCGCACCCTGGTCGCAGCCCGCCGGCTGCGCCCGGCTCCCGAGCGCCCGGACCGCAGCGAGATCGAGAGATGGCTCGACGAGCTGGTCGACCTGATGGTCGCAGCCCTGGCCGTCTCGGTGCGCCGGGCCGGCGAGCTGGCCGAGGCCATCACGGCCCGGGGCGGGACCGGGATGATCTCCGCCCGTCGGCGCCGGCCCGGACCGGCTGACGTGGTGGCCATGGTGCTGGCGGCCGGGGTGTGCGTGGCTGCGGCGTCGTTCCCGGTGTGACCGGCGGGCCGCTCAGGCGGTGACCCGCACGTCGGCCGGCTCGCCCCCGGTCACGGCCACCAGCTCGGCGAAGCTGGTGGGGAACACCGCGTGGGGGGTACCGGCCGCGGCCCACACCACGTCGAAACCGGACAGACCCCGGTCCACCAGGATCCGCAGCCGCCCGTCGTGGCCGACGGGGCTGACCCCGCCGATGGGGAACCCGGTGGCCGAACGCACCACGTCGGCGTCGGCCCGGCCCACCTCGGTGGCGCCCACGTGGTGCCCGAGGCGGTGGGGATCGAGCCGGTCGGTGCCGCTCAGCACGGCCAGCACCGGCTCCCCGTCGGCCACGAACACCAGCGATTTGGCGATCTGGGCCTCGCCGACGCCGAGGGCGGCGGCCGCCTCGGCCACCGTGCGGGCGGAGTCGGGAAGCTCGCGCACCACGGCGGGTGAGCCGGCGACCCGGAGGGCTTCTTGGACCCGTTGGGCGTTGCGGTGGAGCGTCACGGCGCTGTTGCTACCACGTCGTCAGGAGGCGGGTCATCCCGGTGCGGAGCGTCGCCGGGGGGGAGGGGCCGGCCGGCCAGCGAATTGCCCGCGTTGGCCGCCACGACCAGGCCCAGGGCCACCCACTCGCGCAGGGTGAGCTGCTGGCCGAGGACCACGAAGCCGGCGGCGGTGGCCAGCGCCGGCTCGAGGCTCATCATCACCCCGAAGGCCCGGGCCGTCACCCGCCTCAGGGCGATCAGCTCCAGGCTGTAGGGGACCACCGAGGAGAGCACCGCCACGCTGAGGCCGAGGCCGAGCACCGCCGGGTCGGCCAGCGCCCGGCCGCCCGCCGCCACCCCCGCCGGCAGCACCGCCAGGCCCCCGACCGACATGGCCCAGGCCAGCCCCTGCACCGAGCTGAAGCGCCGGCCGGTCTCCCGGCTGAGCAGGATGTAGGCGGCCCAGCAGGCCCCGGCCACCAGGGCCAGGACGATCCCCACCGGGTCCAGGCCCGAACCGGTCCCGGTGGCCAGGAGGACCACGCCGGCGCCGGCCGCCAGGGCCCACAGGCCGTCGGTCCAGCGCCTGGAACCGGCCAGGGCCAGGGCCAGGGGTCCGGAGAACTCGATGGTGACCGCCACCCCGAGTGGGATGCGGTCGAGCGCTTCGTAGAAGCTCAGGTTCATGGCCGCCAGGACCAGGCCGAACCCGGCCACCACGATCCAGTCGGACCGGGGGCGGGAGCCCCGGTCCGGCCACCGGGAGGACCGCCCGGGGGCCACTGCCGCGACCAGGACGGCGGCGGCCAGCACCAGCCGCAGCGTGACCGCTCCGGCCGGGCCCACCCGGGGGAACAGCTTGGTCGCCACCGCCGCGCCGAACTGCACCGATACCGCCCCGGTCCCGACCAGCGCCAGGGCCGGGGACCGGTCGATCGCCCGGGCCGCCTTCACCGTTAGAGACTACGGCCCGGCACCTCCCGATCCGCACCCCGGAAGACCGGCATCGCCCACCACGGGGTCAGCCCGACCTGCGAGGGTGGCCGTCCTCCCGACAGCAGCACGGCCGTTCCGGGCCGCTGCTGGCTGACCGCGTCGAGGGGCAGTCGCCGCTGGCGCTGCGGTGACCAGGTCACGGTCGGGGCGCCCCGGCCGGCGGCCCACCACGGGGCCCGGCTGACGCTGGCCGCCGGCAGGTCCACCTCGCCTCCCAGGCGCGACACCAGGTCGAGGGTGGCCAGGTCGGCGATGCCGGGCAGGACCACCTTGGAGCCGAACAGGGACAGGAACCCATCCGCCGCCGGTCCCCACCGGGACCGGGCCTGGGAGAGGTCCTGCAGACAGCCCATGGTCAGCACCCCCTGGCTGCCGCCCTCACTGACCAGGGCCGGCAGGTCGGGGATGGGGGCTATGTTGGCCATCTCGTCGAGGACCAGGGTCAGAGGTGCCCGCCCGGGGCCGCCGTCGGCCCATGCGGAGTAGCAGCCGGCCCGGGCCGCGTCCAGGAACGCCACCACGATCGGCGCCACCAGCTCCTGGTGGCGGGCCGGGGCGCACACGTAGACGGTGTCGCACCCGGTTATCAGTGCGGCCGGGTCGAAGTTGACCGGGGCGGAGTGGTCGAGCACCCGCTCCGACCGGTAGGCGGCCAGGACCCCCGCCGCCGAAGACCAGATCCCGGACTGCTCCCGGGGGTCGGTGGCGGCGATGCCGGCCAGCACGTCGCAGCCCAGGCGCACCCCGTGGATCTGCAGGGCGGCCGCCGGGCGGTCCAGGTCCTGGCGCAGGACCCACCCGACCACCGAGTCCATCCCCGCGCCCTGCAGGTTGGCGGCGTGCAGGAGGGGGGCGAGGAGGGCCTCGGCCCGCTCGGTCCAGTGCCACGACTCGCCCTGCCGGCCGGCCGGGCGGGCCGCCCCGGTCATGGCCCGGGCGGTGACCAGGGCGTCGTCCCAGGTGCCGGCGGAGGCCACCGGGGACCAGCGCAACCGGCGCACCCCGGCGGGGGCGACCACCGTGGCGGTCGGGTCCAGCAGCCAGCACCGGCCCATCCGGGACCGGGCCCCGACGGTGGCGGCGAGTATGTCGGCCTTGGTGGAGGTCACCACCACCGGGCCGGGGGCGCACAGGGTGTTGGGCACGGCCAGGGAGGTGGTCTTCCCCGAGCGGGGCGGGCCGAGGACCAGCACCGAGTGCTGTGGTTCGGCCAGCGCCAGGCCGCCCGGTACCGTGCCGACGTACAGGCGACCGCCGCTCGCGGCCAGGTGGCGTTGGAGTGAGAGCAGCTCGGACATGGACCTCCCCGGGTGGGCGCGCCGGACGTGGCGGACGGGAGGGGAAGCCGGGGGCCAGCGTAGCGGGGTAGAAAGGGCCCATGAACCGGGAACTGCTGAGCGGGGAGGAGGTCGAGCGGCGGCTGGCCGGCGTGCAGTGGCAGCTCGAGGGCCGGGAGCTGCGCAAGGACCTGACCTTCGCCGATTTCGGGGCGGCCATGGCCTTCGTCAACCGGGTAGCCGACCTGGCGGAGCGGCGGGACCACCACCCCGACATCACCATCTCCTGGAACCGGGTGGGCCTGCGGTTGAGCACCCACGACCGGGGCGGATTGACCGACTGGGACTTCGAGCTGGCCCTGGCCATCGACGCCCTGGGCGGGGGGTAGGCCCCGGTCGGGCCACCCGGGCCGGCCCTTTTTCCCCGTAGTCTTTGAGGATGCCCACGCGCTGTTTGATGACGGTGCACGCCCACCCCGACGACGAAGCCTCCAAGGGCTCCGGCACCGTGGCCCTGTACCACGCCGCCGGGGTGCGGACGGTGCTGGTGACCTGCACCGGCGGGGAGGAGGGAGACATCCTCAACCCGGCCATGGACCGGCCCGAGGTCCGCGACCGCCTACCCGAGGTACGCCGCCAGGAGTTGCGGAGCGCGGCGCGCATCATCGGCTACGACGAGGTCGTGCTGCTCGGCTACCGCGACTCGGGGATGCCCGGCACTCCCGCCAACGAGGACCCCCGCAGCTTCGCCCGGGCCCCCCTCGAGGAGGCCGTCGGCCGGCTGGTCGAGGTCATCCGACGGGAGCGGCCCGACGTCATCGTCACCTACCCGCAGGACCAGAGCGGCTACCCCCACCCCGACCACCTGCGGGTCAACGAGATCTCCGAGATCGCCTTCGACGCCGCCGGTGACCCCGACCGCTACCCCGACGCCGGGCCGGCCTGGCAGCCGGCCCGACTCTGCTACGTGCGCTGGTCGACCAGACGCATGAGGGCCATGCACGAGAAGTTCCTGGAGCTGGGTCTCGAATCGCCCTACACCGAGGAGCGGATGGCCCGCCTGCTCGCCGCCGAGGAGCAGGAACGCTCCGGGGGGACGCCGGCACCCCCGAAGGTGGTGCTGGACATCAGCGACCACGCCGCGGTGGTGAGGGAGGGCCTGCTGGCGCATGCCACCCAGATCGACCCGAACTCGCGGCACTGGTTCGGGCTGCCCCCCGAGATCGCCGACAAGTTGTACCCCTACGAGGAGTACGAGGTGGCCCGGGATCTGACCGCCACCGGTCCGGCGGCCGACGACCTCTTCGCCGGGGTGGACACGGTGTCGGTGGGCACGGCCTCCGATGGCTGACTGGCTCAGCCCCGAATGGGCGGAGGAGGCCGCCGCGCTGTGCCACCTCCTCCCCGAGGCGCCCGGGGCCGACGCGACGGTGACGCTGTCGTTGGCGTCGGCCCCCCGCCGGGAGGTCTGCTTCCACTGGCGTTACGAGAAGGGCCGGGTGACCGGATGGGGGGCCGGCCCGGTGGGCGACGCCGAACTGGCCCTCAGCCTGGCCGCCGCCGACGCCGCCGATGTGCTGGCCGGGCGGGTGGAGCCCAGCGTGGCGTTCATGCGGGGCCGGCTGAAGGCGACCGGCGACGGGGCGGTCCTCCTGGCGTTCCTCGAGTCCACCACCGTCGCGGCCTTCGAGGGCTGGCGGCAGGCGGTGGCCGCGCTGAGCCCCGTGCCTTGAACGGGCACCCTGGCCGGCCGGCCGGTACCGTTTCGATCCGAATGTCATCCGCTGCGACCCCGGCCCCGTACATGAAGCGATGGTGCGATCATTGACGGACGCAAGCGATGCTGGGTTGGTCGTCGCCATCGGGCGCTTCCACGACGATGCCATGGCCGAGGTGTTCCGCCGCCATGGCGGGGCGGTGTTCGCCCTGGCCAAGCGGGTCCTGGGCGACGCCGGGCGGGCCGAGGAGATCGTCCAGGAGGTGTTCGTCCGGCTGTGGAACTCCCCGGAGCGCTTCGATCCGGAGCGGGGCTCGCTGCGGTCGTTCCTCCTGGCCCAGACCCACGGGAGGGCGGTCGACCTGCTGCGCTCCGACACCGCCCGCAAGGACCGCGAGGTCCGCGAGGCCCGGGCTGCCGCGGAGGCCGGGTACGACCTGGAGCGCGAGATCTGGGACATGGCCGTGGCCGAGCGGGTGCGGGAGGCGGTCTCGCTCCTACCCGACGAGGAGCGCAAGGCTATAGAGCTGGCGTACTTCGGTGGGCGGACCTACCGGGAGGCGGCCTCCGAGCTGGGCGCCCCGGAGGGCACGGTCAAGAGCCGGATCCGGAGCGGGCTGAAACGTATGCGTACCGTCCTCGCTGACACCGCGGTGGGTGCATCATGGTCGGAGTGATGAGTCACGCTGAGGCATCCGAGCTTCTCGGGGCCTTCGCCCTCGACGCCGTCGACGCGGACGAGGCGGCGGCCGTCGAGGCCCATCTCGAGGTCTGCCCCCGCTGCCGCGACGAGCTGCGCAGTCACCGGGAGGTCGTCGGTCTGCTGGCCTACGCCGGCCAGGAGGCGCCGGAAGGGCTCTGGGACCGAGTGGTGGCCGGCATCAACGACTCGGGTGAAGCCACCCCGAGCTACGACGTCGAGGCGCCCCACGGACTCAAGCTGGTGCGGGTCGACACCGCCGGGGACTCCTCCGCCGTGGTCCACCGGTCCGACGCCGGCCCGGACGGATCCCGCCGGAGCCGGCGGTGGTCCGGGTTCAACCGGGTCGCCGGGTTGGTGGCTGCTGCCGCGGTGGTGGTGGTGGCGCTGATGGGCGTCGAGGTGGCCCGCCTGCAGGGCCGCACCGACCACCTGCAGGGCCAGATCTCGGCCATGGCCGCCAGCCCCACCATGGTGGCGGTCGACCAGGCCCTGGCCGTGCCGGGCGCCCAGCGCGTCGCCCTGAAGCCCCTCAACGGCGGGACCGACCGCCTCGAGGCGGTGATCCTGCCGGGCGGCCAGGGGTACCTGTACCACTCCGAGCTGGCGCCGCTCTCCGCGGCCCACACCTACCAGCTGTGGGGCGTGGTGGGCGACCAGCGCATCTCCTACGGTGTCCTCGGCAGCGCGCCGGGCCGGGTGGTGCCCTTCCGGGCCAGCTCCGGGGTGCAGGCGCTGGCGGTGACAGCCGAGGTCGCAGGCGGGGTGGTCACCTCCACCCAGCGACCGGTAGCTGTCGGCTTCGTGAGCTGAAGCGGCGGGGCTCAGGCGGCGAGGACGCCCTCCCGGATGAGGAGGGTGACCTTGTTGTCCAGGCCGCCGGCGAAGCCGGTCAGCGCCCCGCCGGCCCCGATCACCCGGTGGCAGGGGACCATGATCCCGACCGGGTTGGCTCCCACCGCCGCCCCGACCGCACGGGCGGCGGAGGGCCGGCCGACCTCGGCGGCCAGCTCGCCGTAGGTGACGGTCCGGCCGTAGGGGACCCGGGTCAGGGCCGACCACACCGCGGTCTGGAACGGGGTCCCGTGCAGGCGGAGCGGCACATCGAAACGGGTTGTCTCCCCGGCCGCGTACGAGCGCAGCTGATCGGCGGCCGCAGCGAGTAGCCCGGATCCCGACGGAGCCGCCGGGTCGCCCGATCCGGCCAGCCAGGCGGGATGGTCGGCGCCGGGACCGAAGCGCAGACCGGTCACCGCCTCGCCGTCGGAGGCGACGACCACCACCATGGTGGTGGCGGGGAAGGCCAGCTCGACCTCGGCCCAGATGCGGGCCGGGTGGATGGTCCTGGTCAGGAGTTCGATCATGTGTCGGGTCCTTTCTCGGATGCGGGGCCGGGTCGGGCGGCGGCCGCCCACAGGTGCGCCGTGGCGTAGCTGCGCCACGGGCTCCACCGTCGGTCCGCGCCCCGGCCGGCACCGGGGCGGTCGGGGTCCGGCCGTCGGGCGCCGGCGGCGGTCAGCGCCCGGTGGATGGCCGCGTCTCCGGGGGGCAGGACGTCGGGGTCGCCGAGGGCCCGCATGCGGATGTAGGCGGCGGTCCACGGCCCGATCCCGGTCCGGGACAGCAGCGCATCGTGGGCGGCCTGCCGGTCGACGCCGGGGTGCAGCTCCAACTGGCCCGCGGCCATCGCCGCAGCCAGCTGCACGAGGGACGTGGCCCGGGCACGGGGCAGCGGCAGGTCCCCCGGATCGGCGCCGGCCAGGGCCCCGGCCGTCGGGAACGCCCGGACCACGCCGTCGTGGGGCCAGCGGAGCGCCTCGCCGAAGCGGTCGGCCAGGCGGCCGCCGGCGACCCGGGCGGAGGCCAGGCTCACCTGCTGGCCCAACACCGCCCTCAGGGCCAGCTCGTGGGCGTCGAGGGCCCCGGGCATGCGCCGCCCGGGGCTGGCGGCCACCAGAGGGGCCAGGACCGGATCGGTCGAGAGGGAGGAGCGGACCGCCTCCGGGTCGGCGTCGAGATCCAGGAGCCGGCGCAGGCGGGCCACCGCGGTGGCGTAGTCGGCGATGTCATCGAGGCGCAGCTCGCAGTCCAGCCAGGGCGACGGGGCGACCACCGCCCGGCCCGGGACCGAGATCGAAGCGCTGCCCAGGCCCCCCGGCAGCCGCAGCGCCGTGACGTAGGTCGACCCGTCGTAGGACTCGACGCCGGGGACGGCCCGGGCTCCTAGGAAGCCGAGCAGGGCGGCGGCGTCCAGGGGCGGCCGGTAGGCCAGCCGGGCGTGGACCACCGCCGGTCCCGGTCCACTGTGGCGGCCGGGACCGGGCCCGGCCATCCGCCCCGGCGCCGAGCGGCGGCGCAGCTCTCCCGGGGTCTGGGCGTACACCCGGCGGATGACGTCGTTGAACTGGCGGATGCTGTTGAACCCGGAGGCCCAGGCCACCTCCGTGACGGGCAGGTCGGTGCCCTCCAGCAGGGACCGGGCGGTCTGCGTCCGGTAGGCCGCGGCCAGCCGCAGCGGTCCCGTCCCCAGCTCGGCGTTGAGCAGCCGGGTCAGGTGGCGGGGGCTGTAGCCGACCCGGCGGGCCAGGCCGTCCACCCCTTCCCGGCCGACCAGCCCGTCACCGATCAACCTCACCGCCCGGGCCACCGCGTCGGCCCGGATGTCCCACTCCGGGGAGCCGGGTGCGGCGTCGGGCCGGCACCGCTTGCAGGCCCGGAACCCGTCTCCCTGGGCGGCCGCCGGGGTCAGGTAGAACCGCACGTTGCCGCGGCGCGGCGTCACCGCCGGGCAACTGGGCCGGCAGTAGATCCGGGTGGTGGTGACCGCCACCACGAACGTGCCGTCGAAGCGCCCGTCGCGGCTCGAGGCGATCCGGTAGCAGTGCTCGGGGTCGAGCGGGCCAGACGGTGGGTCGGTAACCGGCACGTCTGCCAGCATGGCGCGCCGGGGCGCCCGGCGATGGCGGTTTTCGGACAGGGATGTGGGCGCCGCCCGGCGGCGCCGGAGCGGCGTCCCGGCCTCAGTGTCCCGTCTCGAAGCGGGACCTGCGCTCGGCCCGCCGCAGGGCCTGATCCACGAGGGAGTCGATGAGCTCGCGGTACGGCACCCCCGACGCCGCCCACATCCGCGGGTACATGGAGATGGGGGTGAAGCCGGGGATGGTGTTCACCTCGTTGATGAGCAGGCCCCGCCCGTCCTCCTCGAGGAAGAAGTCCACCCGGGCCATGGAGTCCACCTGCAGCGCCCGGCAGGCGGCCACCGCCAGCCGGCTCATCTCGGCGACCACTTCGTCGGCCAGGCGCGCCGGTATCTCCAGCCCCGCGGTCCCGGCCCGGTACTTGTCGTCGAAGTCGTAGAAGTCCCGGCTGGGCCGGACCTCGCCCGGGACCGACGTGTGCAGCGCGGGCCAGCCCAGAACCCCGATCTCGATCTCCCGGCCGGTCACCGACTCCTCGATCACCAGGTGGTCGTCGTAGCGGCGGGCCATCTCCAGCGCGCCGTCCAGGCCTCCGGGGTCCTTCACCTTGGAGATGCCGATCGACGATCCCATGTTCGCCGGTTTCACGAACACCGGCCAGCCCAGTCGGGCCTCCACCTCGGCGCCCAGCCCCGGGCCCAGCTCGGACTCGTGACGGGCCAGGTAGCGGGCCTGCGGCAGCCCCGCCGCCTCGAGCAGCGCCTTGGCCATGACCTTGTCCATGGCCGCGGCCGAGCCGGCCACCCCGGGACCGCAGTAGGGCAGCCCGGCCAGCTCGAGCAGGCCCTGCAGCGTCCCGTCCTCCCCCATGGGGCCGTGTACGAGCGGTAGCACTACCAGCGGGCTCCCGCTGCGCTCGCGTCCCGCCCTGACCATCACCGACACCGCCTCGAGCTCCTCGGCCAGATCCCCGACGGCATCGGGGGAGGGGAGAGAGCCGGGCGAGGCCGCGCTCCCCCCGCCGTTGAGCGCCGCCTCGGTGGTGTCCAGCCAGCGGCCGTCGGTCGTGATACCGATCAGGCGCAGGTCGTAGCGGCCGGGGTCGACCGCCTCCACCACGTGGCGGGCGGAGACGCACGACACGTCGTGCTCGGCCGAGCGACCCCCGTAGAGCACGACCAGCCTGACCCGGTCGGCGACCCCGACCGGAGAAGACGAACCCACCATGGAGGCCACGCTAGCCGGGCAGGTGTCATGATCGAAGGCCATGCGCTGGTCCCTCGCCCATATCGCCCAGGCCACAGGAGGATCCCTCACCGGGAGCGGTGATGCCGACGGTCCCGCGGTCGAGGGGATCTCCCACGACAGCCGCAACCTCCGTCCCGGCGAGCTGTTCGTGGCCATACGGGCCGAGCGCGACGGACACGACTTCGTCGCCGCCGCGGCCGACGGCGGGGCGGCGGCGGTGATGGTGGAGGACCAGCTGGAAGTGGAGCTGCCGGCGGTGGTGGTTGACGACACCGGCCGGGCCCTCCTGGATCTGGGGCGGGCCGCCCGCCGACGCCTGGCCGTGCCGGTCGTGGGCATAACCGGCTCGGTGGGCAAGACCTCCACCAAGGATCTGGCCGCCGCCGCGCTGTCCGCCGGGCTGGAGACGGTGGCCAGCGCCCGCTCCTTCAACAACGAGCTGGGCGTGCCTCTGACCCTGGCCAATGCCGCGGAGTCCTGTCAGGTGGCGGTGTTGGAGATGGGGGCCCGGGGACCGGGCCACATCGCCCTGCTGTGCGATGTGGCGCAGCCGGTGACAGGAGTGGTGACGGCCGTGGCGGCCGCCCACACCGAGATGTTCGGTGACCTGGACGGGATAGCGCGGGCCAAGGGCGAGCTGGTCGAGGCACTGCCCCCGTCGGGCCTGGCCGTGCTCAACGGTGACGACGATCGGGTCCGGCGCATGGCCGGGCGCGGCTCGGCCCGGGCCCTGCTGTACTCCAGCGCCTCGACCCCCGGGGCGGACGTGGTGGCCGAGGAGGTCACGCTCGACCCGGAGTTGCGGCCCCGCTTCGTGGCCCGCACCCCGTGGGGATCCACCGAGGTGGTCCTCGAGGCCCGAGGGGTGCACCAGGTCGGTAACGCCCTGGCTGCGCTGGCGGTGGCGGCCAACGAGGGCGTGGATCTGGAGGCGGCAGCCGATGCCCTGCGCTTCGCCACGCTGTCGCCGATGCGCATGGAACTGCGCCGGACCCGCTCCGGAGCGGTTGTGCTCGACGACTCCTACAACGCCAACCCCGCTTCCATGACGGCGGCCCTGAGGGCCCTCCACTCCCTGCCGGCCCGGCGGCGGGTGGCGGTACTCGGTGTCATGGCCGAGCTGGGGGAGCGCCAGCGGGAGGAGCACCTGACCGTCGCCGAACTGGCCGGGAGCCTCGGCATCGAGGTGATCGCCGTGGGGACCCCCGACTACGGGATCGCCCCGGCGGACGGCCCCGGCGAGGTGGTACGTCGGATCGGCCCGCTCGGCCCCCACGACGCGGTGCTGGTGAAAGCGAGCCGGGTGGCGGCCCTCGAAAGGATCGCCACCCGGCTCCTGGAAGACTGACCGTCGGCCCGGGGGCCTCCGGTCAGGCGGCAGCTGGGTTCAGCTGCCCTTGTAGTCGGTCGCCGGGCGGGCCAGCGCCGTGGGGTTGAACGCCAGCGGGCTTCCCGAGGCGTACATGTTGGACTGTGTGCCCTGGATGCCGGGGTACTGGCCGAGCACGTAGTAGAGGATGGCGGCGTGCTGCATCTCCACCGGCTGGATGGTCGCAGCCACCCCGATGGAGCTGGTCGCCGACAGGGCCGGGATGGCGGCCTGGTAGGTCTGCGCGGCGATGTTCTCCACCAGCAGGGCCAGCTGGGCCAGTTCCGACACGTTGGTCACCTTGGCGAAGGCCGCGTTCACCGTGGGGGTGAGGGCCGGGTCGGTGGCGGTGACGGCCGGCTTGCCGGCGGCCGTGAGAGCCGAGTTCCACGCCTTGGCGTGATCGACGTGCTGGGCCATGGCCGTCTGGGCGAAGGTGACCACGGCCGGCGGGATGGTGCCCAGCTTGCCTGCGGTGGCCGCGGTGATCCCGGCCTTGTAGGCGTAGACGCCCAGGTTCTCCAGGCTGGCCGCGGTGGCGGCCACGGCCAGGTCGCCGGTCAGGCTGGCCGAACCACCGGCCGCGTTCCCGGAGGAGGTGGACGACGAGGGCGCCACCGTGGTCGGCGCGGTGGTCTTGGTGGACGAGCCGCAGGCGGCGAGGAGGGCACCGCTGGCACCCACCCCGGCGGCGCCGAGGAGGAAGGTGCGCCGGCTGCTGGCCCGCCGACCCACGCCGTCGCCGGCCTCCCGGAACGAGGAGACCCACTCGGCCACTGCCGCCTTCAGGGCCGGCAGACCCTGGTCGCGGTGCATTTCGTCGAGCTGGCGGGTCATGGCCTGAAGCTCGGAGTCAGACAGGTGGTCGTTGGCGCTGCTCATCAGGAAACGGCTCCTTCACTGGCCGGGCTGGCGTCCTTGGTGGGGTAGAAAGCGTTGGGGAAGCCCACGCTCCCGGCGGCGGCCGGAAGCTTGGTCACCACGGTCGGGCTGAGGGCGATGAGGTTGGATGCACCGGCCGCCAGCAGGGCCTTGACGGCGCTCAGGACGGCCACGTGCTGGGCCTCGACGCCCATGATGGAGGCGGTGATCTTCTTGGCGTTGCTGTCGCTCAGCATCGAGCAGTTGGCGACGTAGGTCTCGGCCGCCACGTTCTCGAGGGTCATGGCCAGATCGACCACCATCGCCGCACCCTGGGCCGGGGTGGCCTTGGTGATCGACGACACGGCGGCGTTGACCGTCGGGACGTACTTGGGGTCCGGGCTGTTCTGGGCCTTGCCGCCGAGGGCGGTGACCGCGGAGTTGAACGCCTGGGCGTGCTGGGCGTGCTGGCCCATCGTGGTGGTGGCGAACGCCTTGATCACGCCGTTGGCGGACGAGCCGCCGATGTAGGGCAGGGTGAGCGCCGTCTTGTAGGTGCTGACCGCCAGATTCTCGATCGACGCGGCGGTCTGGAGGATCTGGACGTCCATCGACGATGCGGCGAACGCCGGGGTGGCGGCGATCGAGAGCAGGGCGGCGCCGAAGGCGGTGGCGGCCAGCGCCCCACCAGCGACCAGCCCCTTGCGGATGCCGGCCTCCGTGGCAGCGGCGCTCAGCGCCGACTCCTCGGGGTCGAACCCACCGTGGGCCCGGGCCTCCTGGCCGAGATCCACGATCTCTTCCAGCGACTCCTTCGTCGCGCGCATGGCGTCGACGTGGAGGTCCTGAGACTGCTCGACGAGATCGCCGAGAGCCTGGTCGTCTAGGGGCATTCTGTTTCTGGCTCCTTGTTGTCGGGGATGGTGCGGGAAGCAATGCGGGGTGGTCAGCTGACCACCAACGTCCCGTGCATGAACTGATGGATCAGGCAGATGTACGGGTACGTCCCGGGGGTGGTCGGCGCCTTGAAGGTGGCGTTCGACCCGGGCTGGATGTCGCCGGTGTTGAAGGCGCCGTTGTGCGGGTTGGTGGCCGTCACCGTGTGGGGCGCGGTGTCCTCGTTCTTGACGGTGATGGTGGCGCCCGGGGCGACGGTGAGCGTGGACGGGCTGTAGGCGAAGTTCTTGATCACCAGGACGGCAGTGGCGCTGCCACCGGAACTGCTGCCACCGCTCGGCGAGGAAGCGGCCGGGGCGGACTTGTGGGTGCTGCTGCCGCAACCGGCGACCAGGAGGGCGGTGAAGATCACTGCTGCGAGGGGGGAGAAGAAGCGGATGTACCTGCGCACTGATTTCCTCCGGGGATGGACGGGTCGGGGGCGGGGGGGACGCATTTGAACTGGAGTACGGAACCCCCGGTCCGGCTGGATGACGCCGGCCTGCGGAGAATTCCGCCGTTCATCCCGGGGGCCGGCCGGCCCCGGACACAGAACGACGCCCGCACCTCTACGACGGAGTGACCGATGACCGTCCTTCATTCCAGGCTTCTTCCGCTCAGCCGCCGCCGGGTCCGATTCCTGCTCGGCCTGCTGTGGCTCCTCGACGCCGGCCTCCAGGCCCAGCCGCAGCTCTTCAGCCCGAGCTGGTGGAGGGACGACCTGGCCCAGTCGGCCATGGGTCAGCCCGCCCCCGTGGCCCACTCGATCATCTGGGCCACCGATCTGGTCGCCGCCCACGCGGTCTTCTGGAACAGCATGTTCGTGGCGGTGCAGGCGCTCATCGGCCTGGCCCTGGTCACCGGCCGGTTCGAGCGGCTGGCCGTAGCCGCCTCGGTGCCCTGGGCGTTCGGCATCTGGTGGATAGGCGAGGGGTTCGGCGCCCTGCCGACCGGTATGGCCATGGCGGCCACAGGCGCCCCGGGGGCGGTGACCCTCTACCCGCTGATCGGCATGCTGGCCTGGCCGAGGACCGCGCCGGGCGCCCGGTCCGACCGGATCGCCCCCCGGGCCGGTCTGGCCGCCTGGGTGGTGCTGTGGGCCGGGCAGTCCCTACTCCAGCTGCCGTGGGCCTTCCCGGCCGGGCGGGTCATGCGGGCCAACGTGTCGGAGTACTCCCAGGACCACCCGGCCTGGCTGGCTGCGGTGGGCCGCGCCGTGGGTCATGTCACCGATCACCACGCCGTTCTCCTCAGCGCCGGTCTGGCCGCGCTCGGGCTGGCGGTGGGTTTCGGCGCCCTGATCCGTCGTAGCCGGCCGGCCGCTCTCGCCATCGGCATGGTGGCGGCGATCTCCTACGCCTTCGTGTTCCAGGGGCTCAACGGCCTGATCAGCGGAGGGGTGACCGACCCCGGGCCGGCCCCGCTGCTGGTGCTGCTGGCCCTGGCCCTCTGGCCGGATCCGGAGCCCCGGGGGCTACCGGCGCTGCAGGTCGCGCAGCTGGCGGTACCCGATCAGGTGGACGCCGGGGCGGGAGACCAGCACCTGGAGCGAGTCGGAGGTCATTGACAGGTCGTGGTCGGCCACCCGGGCGGCCCAGTCGGGCACCACGGCGCGCAGTTCGGCCGAGTCCATGGCCGGCCGGAGGACGATCTCGGTGACCCCCGGGCGGATCTCCGACAGGAGCTGGTCCAGGGCCGGCCGGGTGCTGCGCCCGCCGGTGACCCGGACGAGGAAGTCCGGCGAGATGACCCGCTCCTGAGCGGCGAGGGACCGGAACGGGAACCCCAGGCGGGCCTCGTCGGAGGAGTCGGGCAGTCGCAGCGGGAGCCCGAAGTCGACGGCCATCTCCAGGGCCACGTCGAAGAACTCCGGCCGAGACTCGAGAGCGCCGAGGTGGCAGCTCAGGTGGCTCACGTCGAAACCCCAGTAGATGGCCCGCTCGATCTGGGCCCGGCACTCCCGGCGCACCTCGTCGGTGTCGGCGTGGTCCCACAGGTCCTCCACCGTGCGCGGGAAGCCGCCGTCACCGTCGAGCAGGGACGGGCAGTAGGTGATGGGACCCCACCGGATGAGGTCGTGCTCCGAGTTGAGGGTCAGGTGGACCCCGACGTCCTCGCCGCGGTAGCGCGCCGCCGCCTCCCGGGCCCACGGTCCGGGGACGAGCAGGCCGCCGGCGCGGCCCATACCCTCCCGGATGGCGCTGTACACCCCGGCGTTGGTGGCGTGGCAGACCCCGAGGCCGTCACAGGTGATAATCACCAGGCAGGCGCCCGGGGGGTAGCCCAGAGCCTCGACCAGGGAGGTCAATCAGCGCTCGATCAGGGTCCCGGTGCCCAGGCCACCGCCGCAGCACATGCTCACCAGCGCCCGGCGACCACCGCTGCGCTCCAGCTCGTGCAGCGCCTTGGTCAAGAGCACCACCCCGGTCCCGCCGAGGGGATGGCCGAGGGCGATGGCCCCGCCGTTGGGGTTGACGGCGTCGGGATCGGAGCCGACCTCCTTCTCCCAGGCCAGTACCACCGAGGCGAACGCCTCGTTGATCTCGAACACGTCGATGTCGCCGATGCCGATCCCCCGGCGCTGGAGCAGCAGGTTGGTGGCGTCGATGGGCCCGGTCAGCATCAGCACCGGGTCGACGCCCACCAGGCACTGGGCGGTGATGCGGGCCTTCGGGGTGAGGCCCAGGGCCGACGCCTTCTCCGGGGTCATGATCAGCACGGCCGCCGCCCCGTCGGAGATCTGCGACGAGGTGCCGGCGGTGTGGACCCCGTCGGGACGGGCCACCGGCTTGAGGCCGGCCAGGCCCTCCGCGGTGGTGTCGCGCAGCCCCTCGTCCCGGGTGACGTCGCGGGTCTCACCCGTGGGCTTGCCCTCCTCGTCGAGGACCGGGGCGGTGACCGGCACGATCTGGGTGTCGAAGCGACCCTCGGCCCAGGCCCGGGCGGCCTTCTGCTGCGAGGCCAGCCCGAAGGCGTCGGTGTCCTGACGGGTGATGCCCCACTTCTCGGCGATCCGCTCCGC
>JAKAXN010000376.1 GCA_021816565.1 Actinomycetes bacterium | reverse complement strand
CCCTGTGTCGGTCAGGCAGTGATCTCTAGAGTTCGCCGGCCGGTCCGGTCGCTCCTACCTGTCAACTGTCATTCCCGCCGGCGGCCTCCGCCGTACCGGGGTCCGACCGGCCGAGCGTCACCAGGCGGGCGGCCAGCCCGGTGTAGGAGCCCGGCGTGAGCCGGCCGAGCCGCTCCCCCGCCTCGGCCGGCAGGTCCAGGCCGTGCACGAAGTCCTTCACGTCGGCGGCGGTGACGGCCTGGCCCCGGGTCAGGGCCTTCAGCCGCTCGTAGGGCTCGGGCAGCCCGTAGCGGCGCATGACCGTCTGGATGGGCTCGGCCAGCACCTCCCACTGGCCGTCCAGCTCCGCTTCCATCACCTCCGGCGCCGGGCTGACCTTGGCCAGGCCCTTGCGGGCAGCGGCGATGGCCACCCCGGAGTGGCCGACGGCCACCCCCATGTTGCGCATGGCCGAGGAGTCGGACAGGTCGCGCTGCATCCGCGACACCATCAGCTTGGAGGCCAGGTGCTCGAGGAGCGCCGAGGAGATCCCCAGGTTGGCCTCCGCGTTCTCGAAGTCGATCGGATTCACCTTGTGCGGCATGGTCGACGAGCCCACCTCACCGGCCACCGGGCGCTGACGCAGGTAGGAGCGGCTGATGTACTCCCACATGTCGCGGCAGAAGTCCAGCAGGATGGCGTTGAAGCGGACCATGCCGTGGAAGACCTCGGCCAGGGCGTCGTGGGACTCGATCTGGGTGGTGAGCGGGTTCCACTGGAGGCCGAAGCCTTCCACGAAACGGCGCGACAGGCCCGGCCAGTCGACGCCGGGGTAGGCGGCGGCGTGGGCCCCGTAGGTGCCGACCGCCCCGTTGAACTTCCCGAGCAGTCCGCCGTTGGCGGTGGCCCGGATCTGGCCGAGCTGGCGGTCCCACCGGGCGGCGAAGACGGCCAGCTCCTTGCCCAGGGTGGTCGGTGACGCCGGCTGGCCGTGGGTGTGGCTGGGCATGGGCAGGCCGGCGTGGCTGTCGGCCAGCCGCCACACCTCCTCCACCAGGGCCCCGGCCTCGGGCAGCCAGGCCGATTCGAGCCCGTCTTTGAGCATCAAACCGTGGGCCAGGTTGTTGATGTCCTCGGAGGTGCAGGCGAAGTGGACGAACTCGGCGTCACCGGCGCTGGTGCCGGCCGAGGTGAGCTTCTCCTTGAGGAGGTACTCCACCGCCTTGACGTCGTGATTGATCCGCCGCTCGATGTCCTTGATGCGGGCCACGTCGGAGGCCCCGAAGTCCCGGACCCAGCCCCGCAGGGTGGCGGCCGTGGCATCACTCACCGGGGGCAGCTCGGCCACGGCGTCCTCGCCGGCCAGGGCCAGGAACCATTCCACCTCCACCCGGAAGCGCTGACGGAACAGGGCTTCCTCGGAGAACGACCGGGCGTAGGGCTCGGCGGACGGCGCGTAGCGCCCGTCGAGGGGCGACAGGGCGGCGGTACGCGGAGGGGCGGCGGAGCCCCCGGGGGGAGCGGCGCTGATGGGTTTATCCGGGCTGGGGGCGGCCACGAGTGAAGACTAACGAAGACCGCTACGGACCGGGCCGGGAAGCGCGGCCCACCCGGGGGAACTGGACCGGGCCCGGCTGCTCGGCAAGCATGGACCGGGTGGTGGGCCGCCAGGGAGAGTTCTACGACCAGGACGCGGACGAGTCCGAAGTCGACGCCAGCCTGAGGCCCGCGCCCATCCGCTGGGGCGGCTTCTACGACCAGGACGCTTCCATCGAGCAGCCCCGCCTGGACCCCGAGACCCTGGCCCGAATCGAGCGGGAGTTCGCCGAGCGGCGCCGGGCCCAGGTCGCAGAGCACCGGGCCGCGGCCCACCGGGGCGCCGAAGGGCCCGCAGCGGGGGGGCGGCCCGGCGAGCGGCCGGCCGGGGGCGGGACCGCCGCCGCCCCGGCACCCGAGCCCATCCGCCTTCCCGGCCCGCAGACCCCCGCCGGCCCCGGGCCGGCCGATGGCCGCCCGCAACCCCGGACCGGCCCCGGCGGCGGATGGGCGGCGGTCCCCCCGGCCGCCCCGACGCCCCGACCCCGGCCCGAGATACGGCCGGACTCCCGTCTCCCGACCCGCAACCGCCCGGCCCCGGCGGCCAGAACGACGCCGGGCGGAACGGCCCGGCCGGGCGGGCCGGCCCCGGTCCGGGACCGGGCCGCCTCGGCCGCCCCGGCTTCGACGGGGATGGGCCGGGCCACCGCGGTGCTGGCATTCGGGACCTTCGCCTCCCGCATCACCGGGTTCGTGAGGGTGCTCGCCATCGGCTACGTCCTCGGCGTGGGGTCCCTCTCGGACGCCTTCAACTACGCCAACGGCATACCCAACATCATCTACGACCTGCTGGTCGGCGGGATCCTCGCCGCCACCTTGATCCCGGTGTTCGTGGAGCACCTGGGCGACGAGAACCCCCGCCGGGGATCGCGGGCGCTGTCGGCGGTGCTCACGGCCATCGCCGTGGCCCTCGTGTTCGTGAGCATCCTGCTCTGGGTCATAGCCCCCTGGATCATCCGCTTCTACCTGGTACTCAACACCCATTCGGCCGGCGGGCAGGAGCGGGCCCTGGCCACCAGCCTGCTGCGCTATTTCGCCCCGCAGGTGTTCTTCCTCGGCACCATCGTGGCCAGCACCGCCCTGCTCAACGCCCGGCGCCGCTTCACCGTGGCGGCCTTCTCCCCGGTGATCAACAACCTCGTCGCCATCGCCGCCCTGCTCGTCACCAAGTTCGTGGCGGCCAAGGTCCTGGCCACCAAGAGCAGCGGGGACGGGACCCTCGTGGCCTTCGCCCACGACCAGAGGGCCATCCTGATCCTGGGCCTCGGCACGACCGTCGGCTACGTGGTGCAGCTGCTCATCCAGCTGCCGGCGACCCACCGGCTGGGCCTGCATCTGCGGCCGGTCTTCGACCTGCGCCACCCGGCCGTCAGGCGGGTGGCCGGGCTGTCCACGTGGCTGGTAGGGGTGGTGCTCGCCAACCAGGTCTCGCTGGCGCTGGTGATGGTGCTGGCCGGCCGGACCGAGGGCGGGGTCACCGCCTACCAGTTCAGTTACCAGTTCTTCCAGCTGCCCTACGCCCTGGTGGCCGTGTCGGTGGCCTCGGCCATCATGCCCGACCTGTCCGAGAGATGGGCCAACCGCCAGCGGGTGGCCTTCGAGAGGCAATTCGTCACGGGCCTGCGGGTGACCCTGGCGGTGCTCATACCGATCTCGTTCGTCTACATGGCCGTGGCCCAGCCGTTCATCCAGCTGGCCATCGAACACGGCCGGGTCACCGCCTCGGGCGCCCACATGGTCACGACCAGCCTGGTCATGTTCGCGGTGGGGCTCCCCGGCTTCAGCGCCTTCTTCCTGTTGATGCGGGCGTACCAGGCCATGCAGGACGCCCGCACCATGTTCTGGATCTACGCCCTGGAGAACGGGCTCACGGTCGTGGCCGCACCCGTCCTGTCGGCCTTCCTGGGCGTCCCCGGCCTGGCCCTGGCCTGGGTGGCGCCCTATACGATCGCCTCGGTGTACGCGGTGGTCAAGCTACGGGGCCGGATCGGTTCCCTCGGCGGGTGGCTGACGGTGCGGGCCCTGATGCGCATCGTCTTCGCCAGCGCCGTGACCGTGGCCGTGGTGGTCGCGCTCGGCATACCGTTCCCCTCCGACCGGGGCTACGTCATGCTGATCGGCCGGCTGGTGGTGCAGGTGGCGGCCGGTGCCGCGGTGTACGTGTGGGTGGCCCACATCCTGCGGGTCCGGGAGCTCCGACCGGTCATGGCCATGGCCGGCCGGCTGACCGGCCGGCGCCGCTGATCGGTCAGCCGGTCCGGCCCTGCTGGGCGGCAGCCGCCTCCACCGCCAGCCGGTCGACTAGGGCGTTCATCTGGTCCGTGCCGTGCCCCTTGACCCACCGGAAGCTGACCCGCCCGGGGGCCGCCCGGTAGGCCTCGATCAGCGGCTCCCACAGGTCCCGGTTGGCCACCGGCTTCCTCTGGCTGTTGGTCCAGCCCCGGGCCAGCCACCCCTCCCACCAGCGGTCCCGGAAGCAGTTGACGACGTAGGTGGAGTCGCTCACGACCTCGAGCGGCCCGGCCAGGGTGGTGACGGCCTCCAGCGCGGCCATGATCTCCATCCTCTGGTTGGTCGTGCGGGCCGCCGCCCCGCTGCGGAACGGGCCGGACGGCACCGCCCAGGCCCACCCGCCGGGGCCGGGGTTGCCCGAGCAGGCCCCGTCGGTGTACACGATGGTCGGCGTATCGCTCACCCCACCAGCATGCCCGCCCGGCCCGCGGCGACGAGGTGATGGCTCCGGGGGCCGGCCGAAGTGTGGCGCGCGACACCCCGACGGGGCGCGAGCATGGGCAACGTGATCTTCGACGGCTTCTCCCACCAGCTCCCCGACATCGATCCAGAGGAGACCTCGGAATGGGTTGACTCCTTCGACGCCATAGTCGACGCCCGGGGCCGCACCAGGGCCCGGTTCCTCCTGATGAAGCTGCTGGAGAGAGCCCGGGAGAACCAGGTCGGATTCCCGGCCACCGTGTCCACCCCTTACGTGAACACCATCCCACCGGACTCCGAGCCGTGGTTCCCCGGCGACGAGTACATCGAACGGCGCATACGGGCCTATATCCGCTGGAACGCCGCGATCATGGTGGTACGGGCCAACCACCGG
>JAKAXN010000375.1 GCA_021816565.1 Actinomycetes bacterium | reverse complement strand
GGAGTGACCGGTCCGGGATCTGGCACGAGACGTTCCTGGTCCGCGCCGGCGAGTACGAGGCGGTGTACGGCAACATGCCGCCCATCGGCCTGGGCCGGGCCGGGCGGCTGGTGCCGGTGCACGAATCGTCCTCGGCCCGGGGCCGGCTGTCGTCGGGCGTCAGCGATCGGCGGGGGTGAGCACCACCAGGGGTATCTCCCGGGTGGTCTTCTTCTGGTACCCGGCGTAGTTGGCGTGTTTGGAGGTGATGAGCGGCCACACCCGGGAGCGCTCCTCGTCCCCGGCCACCTCGGCGTGCATCTTCTGCGGCGGTCCACCCTGGATCGACACGGTGACGTCGGGGTGGTCCCGCAGGTTGAGGAACCACGCCGGGTTGTGGTCGTCGCCGCCGCGGGATGCGACCAGGTAGGTGCGGTCCGCCTCCTGGTAGGGCGAGGTGAGCATGGTCGAACGGGCCTGGCCGCTGCGGCGGCCGGTGGTGGTCAGCTCCACCACCGGCATCCCGCTGAACGACCGGCCGACCCGCCCCCCGGACGCGGCGATGACCAGCCGGTGGGTGCGGTTCATCAACTTGAGCATGGCATCGGAGGGCACGCCCCGATGCTAAGCCCGCCCGGCCCGCCGGGTCGCAGATCTGCCCTTCCGTCCGCTCCCCCTGCTCAAGGGGCGGGCGGATGGGGGCGCCGGGGCTCAGGGCCCCGAATGACTCCCCGTCGGCGACCCAGCGCATCCGCCGGGGAGGAATGCTCAGGACGCTGCCCATGCGCTCCGTCGCCGCCCAGGTCGTCACCAGAGTGGCGTACGGGCACAAATCGAGCAGTTCCGCCAGATTGCCCGGTGGTCGTCATCGTCGTGGGACAGGAAGATCCACGACACGTCGGGCGAGCCCACGATGGCGGCCAGATCCGCCATCGTGGCGTCACGGTTGGACCGGACCCCGGTGTCGACGCACCAGCGAGTTGGTCGGGGGCCACCTCGATCGGCGTCAGGTGCAGCGGGGTAGCGGGCTCGAAGGTCATGCGGGTCTCCTTCCATGGACAGAACACCGATGACGCAGAGAAGCCCAGCCGACCGCCTCGGTGACCGGGCGGAAAAGATGTGGAGGCGGCGTGGGGCAGCCGGGAGAATGGGGTGGTGCAGCCCGACGAGCGTCTCCGGTCCGGGAACCTGACCCTCCGCCGCTACCGGCGCGGTGACGCCCCGGCGCTGCACGTGGCCATCCTGGAGTCGCTGGAGGAGCTGCGGCCGTGGATGCCGTGGGCCGCCGCGGAGCCCCTGTCGGTTTCCGACCGGGAGGCGCTGATCACCACCATGTTCGACCGGGGGTGGGACGAGGGGACGGACTTCACCTACGGAATGTTCGCGGGTGGGCAGGTGGTGGGCGGCTGCGGGCTGCACCGCCGCATCGGACCCGACGGCCTGGAGATCGGCTACTGGGTGCGCACCACCCACACCGGGCGGGGGGTGGCCACGGCGGCCGCCGGGCTGCTGGCCAGGGCGGCGCTGCGCATGCCGGGGGTGGACCACGTGGAGATCCACCACGACAAGGCCAACCCGGCCAGCGGGAGGGTGGCGGCCAAGCTGGGGTTCGTCCTGCGCCGCGAGGTCCCCGACGCGGTGTCGGCTCCCGGCGAGAGCGGCGTCAGCTGCGAGTGGAGGCTCCAGCCCGTCGCATCCCGGGCGTAGCATCGGCCCCATGGTGGCCGCCGCCCCGACCGCAACCCCGCACCTGGAGCCCTACCGTCGGGAGCTGACCGCCTACTGCTACCGGATGCTCGGATCGGGATTCGAGGCCGAGGACGCCGTGCAGGAGACCATGCTGCGGGCCTGGAAGAACGCCGACGGCTTCGAGGGCCGGTCCAGCCTGCGGTCGTGGATGTACCGCATCGCCACCAACGTGTGCATCGACATGAGCCGCCAGGTCCAGCGGCGGGCCCGGCCGATGGAGATGGGGCCGTCGTCGCCCCCCGATGACTCCCTTCTCGGCCCGCTGCTACCGGAGGCCACGTGGGTCACCCCCGTCGCCGACCGGCAGGCCAGCCCCGACAGCACCGACCCGGCGGCCATCGCCGAGTACCGGGAGTCGGTCCGCCTGGCGTTCGTGACCGCCCTGCAGCATCTGCCGCCCCGCCAGCGGGCCGCGCTGATCCTCTGCGAGGTCCTGCGCTGGCCGGCGGCCGAGGCGGCCGAACTGTTCGACACCTCGGTGGCGTCGGTCAACAGCGCCCTGCAGCGGGCCCGGGCCACCCTGTCGGCGCTGCCGCCGGGACCGCACCCGGGCCCGCTCGAGGACGCCGACGAGGAGCTGCTGGGCCGCTACGTCGACGCCTTCGAGCGCTACGACATCGAGGGCCTGGTGGGCCTGCTGCACGCCGACGCGGTGCAGTCGATGCCCCCGTTCGAGCTGTGGTTGCAGGGGGCGGCCGACATCGGAGCCTGGATGGTCCAGCCCGGCCCGAGCGGCTGTCGGGGCTCGAGGCTGCTGCCGACCCGGGCCAACGGCTCCCCGGCGTTCGGTCAGTACCGACCGGATCCGGGCGGCGGCTTCAGGCCGTGGGCCATCCAGGTCCTGGAGGTGTCGGGCGGCGCCATCAGCGCGTTGAGCTTCTTCCTCGACTTCCTGGACCCCGAGCGCCTGTTCCCGGCCTTCGGCCTGCCCCTGCGCCTCGAAGGCTAGACCAGGGGTCAGTCCCCGTCGCCCCGGGCCAGTTCCCGCTCGGAGCGGCCAACCTCCCGATCCACGCTGGCCTGGTCGCGCACCCCCTTCGCCTCGTCGCGGAGCATCTCCTCCTGGTCCCGGTCGATCCTGGCCCGGGCCCGGTGGAGCTGCCGCTCCGATCGCTCGAGCTGCTGGCGGGAGCGGTCCATGCTCTCGACGAAGCGGACCACCCGGCCCGGCATCTGCGCGCTGAGCCCTTTGGCTATCTCGTCCAACTTGGCCAGGCGCTCGGCGTCGCGCTGCTCCTGCTCGGCCAGCTTCCGCTCCCAGCCGTCGAGGTACGCCTCCCGCTCGTCGGCCAGCCTCTCCCGCTCGTCGGCGATCTCCTCGCGCCGCTCGGCGATCCGCTCCCGCTCCTCGGCGGTCCGGTCGCGCTCCCCGGCGGCTTGTTCCCGGGCTGCGGTGAGCCGGTCCCGCTCGACGTCCGGTTCGCTCGGCGTAACCGTGTGCTTCTCCGGCGGGACGGAATCGGCCACCACCGGAAATTCTAATCACCCGCGGCCCCGCACCGAAGCGCCGGCGAGCCGGGCCCCGTAGGCTGTAGCCGATGGTGGAATCCGTTGAGCGGATTGAGGAGCTGCGCACCAAGATGGCGGCCGAGCGCCAACGCCTGGCCGCCCTGCGGGCTCGGGCCGAACAGACCAGCGTAGACGTGCGCTCCCTGAAGCGGCGGATCCGCCGGGACCGGATGGAGGCGGCCGTCCAGGCCGAGCGGGTGGCCGAGCAGGCGGACGCCTTCGCCGACTACCTGGAGCGGCGGGCGGCGGGACCGGGGCGGGAACGCCGGCTGGGGATGGCGGAGCGGGAGCGCACGATCGCAGCGCTCGAGCGACGCAACGCAGCCCGGCTGCGGGCAGCCGGCACCGGGCCCGTGCACCTGGAGAGCCCGCTCCACCTCCGCCCCGACCCGGCAGAGGCCCGGTAGATACCCGCCTGCTGGAGGAATACGCACAAGCGGGTATATGAGCGGTAGCGCCACACGGCGCCTCCACGCCGAGCCTCAGGGGGGACATCGGATGACCGCTACAACCGAGACCCGGACGCCGGCCTCCGAATTCGAGGCCAGCGACCGGAAGCTGAGGCGGGAGCTGTCGCGCAGCCAGCTCCTGCTGCTGTCGCTCGGGGCCATCATCGGCTCCGGGTGGCTGTTCTCCGCTCTCACCGCCGACGAGCTGGCCGGACCGGCGTCGATCGTGTCGTGGGTGGCCGGCGGGATACTGGTGCTGCTCATCGCCGTCGCCTACGCCGAGGTGGCCACCATGCTGCCCCGCTCCGGCGCGGTGGTGCGCTACCCGCACCTGACCCACGGCAGCTTCACCGGCTTCCTGCTGGGCTGGGCCTACCTGATAGCCAGCGCGTCGGTGCCGGCCATCGAGGCGATCGCCACGGTGCAGTACATCGGCCCGCAGGCTCCCGCCAGCTGGAACCTTCTGCAGCGGCCCATCACCACCAGCTCGGTCATCCACTTCCCCGAGGGGTGGCTGCTGACGGTGGCGCTTCTGGTGCTGTTCTTCTTCATCAACCTCTACGGCGCCCGCTTCCTGGGCCGGCTCAACAACACCGTGATGGTCTGGAAGCTGGTGATCCCCACCCTCACGTTCGTGCTGATCTTCGCCCTGACGTTCCACTCCAAGAACCTCAATCCGCCGGCCGGGTTCGCCTCCTTCGGCTGGAACAAGGTCTTCTACGTCATCCCGGCAGCGGGCATCGTGTTCTCGTTCCTGGGGTTCCGCCAGGCGCTGGACTACGGCGGGGAGGCCCGCAACCCGCAGCGAGACATCCCCTTCGCCACCATCGCCTCGGTGCTGGCCGGCATCGTGATCTACGCCCTGCTGCAGCTGGCCTTCACCGGGGGCATCCCGTGGCACTACTTCGGGGTGCGCACCGGCAACTACGCCGGGCTGTCCTCGCCTTCGGCCGGCGCCGGCCACGTGCTGGCCACCGCCAGCCCGTTCTACGCGGTGATGAA
>JAKAXN010000374.1 GCA_021816565.1 Actinomycetes bacterium | reverse complement strand
TTCCGATCTGAGGCCACTGGGTCCGGCGCGGCCAAGGCCACGGCGGCCAAGGCGACGTCGGCCAAGAGCGCCGCCCGCAAGTCCACCGCGGCCAAGAAGGCCGCCGAGTAGCAGCCGGAGGCCCGGCCCGTCCCGTCCCATGGTGAGGCGGCGCCTCGACGCCGAGCTGGTCCGGCGCGGCCTGGCTGACAGCCGGACCCAGGCGGTGCGGCTGGTCGAATCGGGCCTGGTGCTCGTCGGTGGTGCCCCCGCCGACAAGCCGGCGCGCCTGGTCGGTCCCGGCGAGGCGGTGGCCCTCGCCGGCCCGCCGCCTCGCTACGTGGGCCGGGGCGGGGAGAAGCTGCAGGCGGCGCTGGAGCGCTTCGCCGTCCCCGTCGCCGGCCTCGATGCGCTCGACGCCGGGTCCTCGACCGGAGGCTTCACCGACTGCCTGCTGCAGGCCGGCGCCCGCCGGGTGGTGTCGGTGGACGTGGGCCGGGCCCAGCTGCACGAGAGGCTGCGGGGCGATCCGCGCGTCGAGGTCCGCGAGCGGACCGACATCCGCCGCTTCGCCGCTGAGCGGGCGGACCGATTCCCGCTGGTGGTCGCCGACCTGTCGTTCATATCCCTGCGCTCGGTGGCGTCGTCCCTGACCGGCCTGGCCACCCCCGGCGGGCACCTGGTGGTCCTGGTGAAGCCCCAGTTCGAAGCGGGCCGGGCCGAAGCGTCCCGGGGCCGGGGGGTGATCCGGGACCCGGCGGTGTGGCGGAGGACGCTCACCGAGGCGATTACCGCGTTCGAGGCGGCCGGAGCGGCCAATATGGGAGTCATGATGTCGCCGTTGCGCGGCGCCGACGGCAACGTCGAGTTCCTCGCCCACTTCGTCTCCGCCCCCGCGCCCGCCCGGTCCGCGGCGGAGGTGGCCGCGTCGGTGGACGCAGCCGTCGTCGCCGCCGAGCCGGCCGGCCGGCCCGGGGACTGAGCGATGGCCAGCATCGGCTTCGTCGTACACACCCAGCGGGAGCGGGCCCGGCTCCTGGCCAAGGAGACCTCGGAGTGGCTCGAGGAGCAGGGTCACCGGGCGGTGCTGCTGGGATCGGACAGCTCCGAGGCCCCGGCCGACTGCCGGGGCCTGGACCTGGCCGTCAGCCTGGGCGGTGACGGCACCATGCTGCGCACCGTCGACCTGGTGTGTGGGGAGGCGGTGCCGGTCCTCGGGGTCAACCTGGGCCACCTCGGCTACCTGACGGTGGTCGAGCCGTCGGGGCTGCGCAGCGCGCTGAGCCGGTTCCTGGCCGGTGACTACCGGGTCGAGCCGCGGATGACCATAGACGTGACGGTGACCGGCACTGCGGACGGCGGCGGCGGTGAGCCCCCGGTGGTCACCCGCAGCGCCCTGAACGACGTGGTGCTGCAACGCACGTCGGTCGGCCACACCATGCACACCGAGGTGGCGGTCAACGACATCCCGTTCCTCAGCTTCGCGTCCGACTCGCTGATCCTGGCCACCCCGACCGGCTCCACCGCCTACAACCTGTCGGCCCGGGGCCCGATCGTCTCGCCGCACGCCCGGGTGTCGATCCTCACCCCGGTCGCCCCCCACATGCTCTTCGACCGGTCGCTGGTCCTCGACGCCGACGAGGCGGTGTCGGTGACCGTGGCCGGCGACCACCCGGCCGACGTGGTGGTCGACGGCTGGCTGGCGGCCACCCTCGCGCCGGGCCAGACCGTCCACTGCCGGGAGGGGCGGCGCGACGCCCTCCTCGTGACCTTCCGCGAGCGGGACTTCCACCGCATCTTGAAGAGCAAGTTCAACCTGAAGGACCGCTAGAAGTGCTGGTCGAACTCCGGGTGTCGCAGCTCGGCGTGATCGAGGACCTGACCGTCGTGCTCTCCGACGGACTGACCGCCCTCACCGGGGAGACCGGGGCGGGCAAGACCCTGATCGTCGACGCCATACAGCTTCTCACCGGCGGCCCGGCCGACACCTCCCTGGTCCGCCCGGGTGCCCGCGAAGCTCTGGTGGAGGGCCGGTTCAGTGACGCCGGCGTCGGGGACGACGGCGGGGACGGGGAGGTGATCCTGAGCCGGGTGGTGCCGGCCGGGGGTCGGAGCCGCTGCTACATGGACGGCCGCATGGTGTCTTTGGCCCAGCTGGCGGAGACCGGGCGCCGGCTGGTGGACATCCACGGCCAGCACGCCCACCAGTCGCTGCTCTCGCCGGCGGTGCAGCGCGACGCCCTCGACGCGGCGGGCGGCGTCGACACCTCCGAGGTGGACAAGTGGCGCCGCCAGGTGCGCGAGCTGCGGGCCGCCCAGGTCGCCCTGGGCGGCGACGCCCGGGCCCGGGCCCGGGAGCTGGACCTGCTGTCGTACCAGCTGCACGAGATCGAGGCGGCCGCCATCGACGACCCGGACGAGGACCTCCGCCTGCAGGAGGAGGAGGAGACCCTGGCCGACGCCGCCGGCCTGGTCGAGGCGGCCGGCGCCGCCTGGCAGGCCCTGGCCGGCGACGACGGCGTGGTCGAGCGGCTGGGGGCGGTGGTGGCCGCCACCGCCGCCCGCCGCCCGCTGGCCGGCCTGCACGGACGGCTGGCCGCGCTCCAGGACGAGCTGACCGAGGCGGCGGCCGAGGCCCGGGGGCTGGCCGAGACGGTGGAGGGCGACCCGCAGCGGCTGACGGCGATCGGGGAGCGGCGCCGGGTGCTGACCGAGCTGCGCCGCAAGTACGGCGGGTCCCTGGCCGAGGTCATCTCCTACCGGGACGAGCTGCGCCGGTCGGTGCAGGAGCTGGCGTCGCACGACGAGAGAGCCGCCGCCCTCGAGGCGGACCTGGCCCGGGCGGAGAGGGAGTTGGGTGCGGCCAACGAGCGCCTGTGGGAGGCCCGCCGGGCCGCCGCCCCGGCCCTGGCGCACGACATCGAGGCGGAGCTGCGCCTGCTGGCCATGCCCCGGGCCCGCTTCCAGGTCGACGTCGGACCCGATCCCCAGCAGGAGTCGGTCACCTGGCTGCTCGGCGCCAACCCGGGCGAACCGCTCCAGCCGCTGGCCAAGGTCGCCTCCGGCGGCGAGCTGGCCCGGGCCATGCTGGCCGCCCGCCTGGTGGTGGGCCGGCGGGTGGCCGGGCGGCGGAACGAGACGGGAGGGCCCTCGGGGCCGTCCACCCTCGTCTTCGACGAGGTCGACGCCGGCATCGGGGGCGAGGCCGCCACCGCGGTGGGCCGGGCCCTGGCCGCCATCGGCGGCGACCACCAGGTGCTGGTCGTGACCCACCTGGCCCAGGTGGCCGCCTTCGCCGGCCAGCACCTCTCGGTGGCCAAGGACGTGGAGCCGGGCCCTGACGGCTCCGAGCGCACCGTGGCCCGGCTCCGGCCCGTGGACGGCCCCGACCGGGTGGTGGAGCTGGCCCGCATGCTGTCGGGCCGCCCCGACAGCGACAGCGCCCGGCGTCACGCCGAGGAGCTCCTCGACGCTGGCCGGCACGCTCCCGGCCCATCCCGGGCCGGGCCGGAGGCGGGGGGCCGGGGCCGCCGGAGGAAGTGATCAACCAGGCGGGGCCGCATCCGGAGATAGGATGACTCGGCCGACCGGTGGATCCACCGAGAGCCGCTACCGACTCGAGTGGAGGTTGATTTGGCGAAGCACATCTTCGTCACCGGCGGGGTTTCCAGCTCGCTGGGCAAGGGACTTACGGCGTCGTCGCTGGGGCGCCTTCTGAAGAGCAGGGGCCTGCGGGTCACGATGCAGAAGCTCGACCCGTACATAAACGTCGACCCGGGGACCATGAACCCCTTCGAGCACGGGGAGGTGTTCGTCACCGACGACGGCGGCGAGACCGACCTGGACCTCGGACACTACGAGCGCTTCATCGACGAGAACCTCCACCGCGACTCCAACGCCACCACCGGCTCCATCTACCAGAGCGTCATCGCCAAGGAGCGCCGGGGTGACTTCCTCGGCCGGACCGTGCAGGTGATCCCCCACATCACCGACGAGATCAAGGACCGCATCAAGCGCCTGGCCACCGACGAGGTGGACGTGGTGATCACCGAGGTCGGCGGCACCGTGGGTGACATCGAGATCCTGCCGTTCCTCGAGGCCATCCGGCAGTTCCGCAAGGACATCGGCCGGGACAACGTCTGCTACATCCACGTCACCCTCGTCCCCTACCTCGGGACCTCCGGGGAGCAGAAGACCAAGCCGACCCAGCACTCGGTGACCGAGCTGCGCAGCCGGGGTATCCAGCCCGACGTGATCATCTGCCGCAGCGACCGGAGCATCTCCCCGGCCCTGAAGCGGAAGATATCCCTGCTTTCCGACGTCCCGGTGGAAGGCGTCATCTCCTGCATGGACGCCCCAAACCTCTACGAGATCCCGCTGGCCCTCCACGAGGAGGGCCTCGACGACTACGTGTGCCGGCTGCTCGGTTTCCCCACCGGCGACGACGACCGGAAGCTGGACCTCTCGGCGTGGGAGGCGCTGGTGGCCCGCGTCGAGGCCGCCACCAGGCCGGTGCGGATCGGCCTCATAGGCAAGTACGTCAACCTGCCCGACGCCTACCTTTCGGTGGTGGAGGCCCTCCGTCACGGCGGCTACGCCCACGGGGCCAGGATCGAGCTGGACTGGATACAGGCCGAGGAGGTCGAGGGCCTGCTCACCGCCGGGCGGCTCAGGGACCTCGACGGCATCGTCATCCCCGGCGGCTTCGGCG
>JAKAXN010000373.1 GCA_021816565.1 Actinomycetes bacterium | reverse complement strand
CCGTGAGCGACGGGATGGAGATCCGGACCAAGAGCCAGAAGGCCGTCAAGGCCCAGGAAGGCGTGCTGGAGTTCCTGCTGGTCAACCACCCGCTCGACTGCCCGGTGTGCGACAAGGGCGGCGAGTGCCCCCTGCAGGACCAGACCCTGGCCTACGGGCCGGGCGAGACCCGCTTCGTCGAGGAGAAGCGCCACTGGGAGAAGCCGATCCCCATCTCCGATCTGGTGTTCCTGGACCGCGAGCGCTGCATCCAGTGCGGCCGCTGCGTCCGCTTCGCCGACGAGGTGGCCGGCGACCCGCTCATCGATTTCGCCGAGCGCGGTGACAAGACCGAGGTGGCGACCTTCCCGGGCCAGCCGTACTCGTCGTATTTCAGCGGCAACGTCGTGCAGATCTGCCCGGTGGGCGCGCTGACGTCGAAGCCCTACCGGTTCAAGTCCCGGCCGTGGGACCTCCAGCAGGTGGAGAGCACCTGCACCACCTGCGCGGTGGGGTGCCGCACCGCCCTGCAGTCCAGCTCCGACCAGGTGAGCCGCCTCATCGGCGTGGACTCCGACCCGGTCAACTGGGGCTGGCTGTGCGACAAGGGCCGGTTCAACTACCCGAGCTCCAACGACAGCAACCGCCTGACCGTACCCATGGTCCGCCGGGGCGACGAGCTGGTCGAGACCAGCTGGGGGGAGGCCCTGTCGGTCGCGGCCCAGGCCCTGGCCGGGGCCAAAAGGGCCGGCGGTGGGTCGTCGATCGGCGTGATCGGCGGGGCCCGCCTGCCCAACGAGGACGCCTACGTGTGGTCCAAGGTGGCCCGGATGGTCCTCGGCACGGACAACGTCGACGCCCAGGTCGGCGACGGCCTGCCGGCCGAGACCATCCTGGGCCTGCCCCGGGCGACCATCGACCAGGCGGCCGCCGCCCCGGTCGTGATCACCCTCGGCCCCGACATCAAGGACGAGCTGCCGGTCCTGTACCTGCGGCTGCGCCACGCCGTGCGCGAGAACGGGACGCAGCTCATCGAGCTCACCCCGGCCCCGACCGGCCTGACCCCCTACGCGGCCGAGAGCGCGCTGTATCGGCCCGGTGAGGTGGCCGCGGCGGCGGCGGCCGTCACCTCCTCCGGCCCGCTGACCGGTGACGTGGCGGGCGTGGCCCGCCAGACCCTGGAGGCGGTGCGGGCCCACATCGAACGGGCCGGTGAGGTGGCCACCCCGGGCGCACCCTCGGTCGTCGTGGTGCTGGGCCGCCCCTCGCTGGCCGAGTCCGAGGACCAGGTCGCAGCCGCGGCCCGCATACTGGCCTCCATCCCCGGGGTGGCATTCCTGTCGGCCCTCCGGCGGGGCAACGTGCACGGGGCCCTGGACTTCGGGCTGGCCCCCGGCGTCCTCCCCGGCCGGGTCGGCCTGGACGAGGGCCGGGACTGGTACGGCTACCACTGGGGCGCCGAGCTGCCGGCCGCCCGCGGTACCGACACCGCCGGCATGCTGGCCGGCGCCGCCCGGGGCCACTTCGGGGCCCTCATCCTGGTCGGGGCCGACCCGATCGCCGACTTCCCCGACTCGGGGGCGGCGCTGCGGGGCCTGCTCGGAGCCGGTTTCGTGTTGGCCGTGGACACCCACCTCACCGAGTCGGTCCGCAAGGCCGACGTGGTCCTGCCGGCGGCCGCCTGGTCCGAGCGGCGGGGCACCTTCACCAACATCGAGGGTCGCATCACCTGGCTCAGCCAGCTGGTCACCGCCCGGGGCGTGGCCTGGCCGGACTGGGTCATCGCCAGCGAGCTGTCCGCCCGGATGGGGGTCAACCTGGCCTTCACCCGGCTGGAGGACATCTGGGCCGAGATCGAGCGGGTCTCACCCCTCCACCACGGGATCACCTACGAGATCTTCAACGGGTTGCGGGCCCGGGACGGCATCGTCGTGCCGGCCGCCCCGGAGACCGACGGCCCGCCGTCGGCGCCCCGGGCGCTGGACCCCATGGCCGACCCGGGTATCTCCTCCGCCGAACTGCACAAGATCGCCCCCAGCGCCCTGCTGATGACCACGGTCGAGATGCAACCCGAGCCGGGCAGCGAGGACCGCTCCGAGAAGGTCTCGTACCCGGCCCCGCCCGAGTCCGGTGCCACCGGCGAAGAGGTGCCCGGCGTGCCGGCCTTCCTCGGGCTCCCGGCGGTGCCCGCGCCCAACGGCGAGAGCCCGGCCGGTGACGGCCTGCGGCTGGTCACCCGCCGCACCATGTGGGACGGCGGTACAGAGGTGCAGTCGTCGAACTTCCTGTCCGGCCTGGCGCCCGAGGCCACCGTCCGGCTCAACCCGGCGGTCCTGGCCGAGATGGGCGCGGCCCACGGCGAGAAGGTGACGGTCCGCTCGGCCAGGGGATCGCTGACGGTGGCGGCCTCCGCCGACCCGGCCGTCCCGGCCGGCACCGCGGTGATCGCCTGGAACCTGCCCGGCGGGCGGGCCGGTGATCTCGTCGACGGGACCAGCCGGGTCACCGAAGTGACCATCACGGATCTGCCTGGAGGTGACGCCTGATGGGCGACCCGCTGTACATCCACGGGCTCGACCACTGGCAGGTCTGGGTGATCCTGCTGGCCAAGGTCGTGATCACCTTCGTGATCGTCCTGCTCTCGGTGCTGTTCATGGTCATGTACGAGCGCAAGGCGGTGGCCTGGCTCGGCGTGCGCTACGGACCGAACCGGGCCGGCCCCAACGGGTGGCTCCAGTCCCTCGCCGACGGCACCAAGCTGCTGTTCAAGGAGGCCTTCACCCCCCGCAGCGCCGACAAGCTGGTGTACAAGCTGGCGCCGTACCTGATGCTCGTCCCGGTGATGATCACCTTCGCCATCGTGCCCATCGGCGGGACCGTGACCTTCGGTCACTACACCACCCGCCTGCAGCTGGCCGACCCGCCGTGGGGCATCCTGTTCATGCTGATGATGTCCGGCCTGGCCGTCTACGGCGTCATCCTGGCCGGCTGGTCGTCGGGATCGAAGTACCCGCTGCTCGGGTCGGTCCGGGCCAGCGCCCAGATGGTCTCCTACGAGGCGGTCCTGGGCCTCACCACCGCCACCGTCGTCCTGGTGACCGGCTCGCTGCACACCAGCGCCATCGTGGCCGCCCAGCACGGCGGGTTCCTGTACCGGTGGAACATCATCCACACCGCGGTCATACCTTTCATCCTGTTCTTCATCGCCATCACCGCCGAGATGACCCGGGCCCCGTTCGACCTGGTGGAGGCCGAGGAGGAACTGTCGGGGGGTTACAACCTCGAGTACTCCTCGATCGACTTCGCCTGGTTCTACCTGGCCGAGTACGCCGCCCTGGTGACCAACTCGGCCATCATCACCACGCTGTGGCTGGGCGGCCCCGACGGGCCCTCCATCGCCGGTAACTCGATCGGCCCGTTCTGGTTCACCCTCAAGGTGCTGATCCTGCTCTACGTGTTCGTGTGGATCCGGGCCACGCTGCCCCGCCTGCGCTACGACCAGCTGATGGACCTGGGTTGGAAGCGGATGATCCCCGCCGCCCTGGCCATGCTCATGATCGTCGCCGGGTTCCAGGTCACGAACAACGTCACCGGCACCGGCTTCGGTCACTGGCTGGACCAGCGGGTCTGGGGCCTGGCGGCCATCGGCGGGGCCATCATCCTCATCGCGCTGCTCGTGCGGGCCATCGACGTGGGCCGGGAGGCCACCGAGGTGGAAGCGGCCCAGGACAGCCGCATGGCAGCCAACGGCTCGGGAGGTGCCCCATGAGCTTCCTGGACTTCTTCAAGGGCTTCGCGGTGACCGGAAAGCTGCCGCTCAAACCCAAGGTCACCGTCCAGTACCCGGAGGAGAAGCGGCCCAAGCCGGAGCGGTTCCACGGCCGCCACGTCCTCAACCGCTACGAGGACGGCATGGAGAAGTGCATCGGCTGCGAGCTGTGCGCCGGGGTGTGCCCGGCCCGCTGCATCTACGTGCGCGGCGCCGACAACCCCCCGGACACGCCGGTCTCGCCCGGCGAGCGCTACGGCTTCGTCTACGAGATCAACTTCCTGCGCTGCATCCACTGCGACATGTGCGTCGAGGCCTGCCCGACGGAGGCCATCACCGAGTCCAAGTTGTTCGAGTTCTCCTTCGTCAACCGGGCCGACGCCATCTACACCAAGGCCGAGCTGCTCGTCGACGACGAGGGCCGGCCCCGGCAGCTGCCCTGGGAGGACTGGAAGCCCGGCGACGACCGACACACCTCTGCGTGGGTGCGGGCCACCAGCCCGGCCGGCGCCGCCGAGATGGAGGGCAAGGCCCTCTGGTCAGCCGAGCTCGGCTACGGCGTGCGCCCCCCGCAGAAGGGCCAGAGCGACCCGGCCTCGGCGGACTACCCGGCTGATTCGGACCTGTCGCTGCGCGAGATGCTCTCCCCCGCCCTCCGGGGTATCGATGTGAGCGACCGGCGCCCGGTGCGCGGCGGGGGTGACCGCTGATGCTGGCCACCCTCCTGATGGCCGCCCACCGCACCACACTCGGCAACGCCTCGGACTGGGCCGTGTTCCTGGTAGGAGCGGCGCTGATCCTGATCGGGGCGTTCGGGGTCATCCTGCTGCGCAACCCGGTCCACTGCGCCCTCAACCTGGTGATCACCCTGGTCGGTGTCGCCCTGGAGTTCATCGACCAGAGCGCCGACTTCCTGGCCGCGGTGCAGATCATCGTCTACGCCGGCGCCATCGTCATCCTGTTCCTGTTCGTCATCATGTTCCTCGGCATCGACCGCAAGGAGGC
>JAKAXN010000372.1 GCA_021816565.1 Actinomycetes bacterium | reverse complement strand
CGGGGGTTCGTGGTCACCGACCGGCGGCTGCGCACCACCGCGGCGGCGATCTACGCGGCCGGGGACGTGACCGGCCGGTCCATGTACACCCACGCGGCCGACGAGATGGGCCGCCTGGCCGCGGCCAACGCCCTGTCCCGGCTGGCGTGGCGGGCCTTCCGCTCCGATGCCGTGCCGGCGGTCACCTACACCAGCCCGGAGGTGGCCCGGGTGGGGCTCACCGAGGGTCAGGCGGCGGCCATCCCCGGGGCCCGGGTGGCGGAGGTGCCGCTGTCAGAGGTGGACCGGGCGGTGACCGCGGGGCGCACCGCCGGCTACGTCAAGCTGATCGTGGCCCCCCGGCGCGCCACCCGCGACCTGGCCGGCGGCCGGCTGGTGGGGGCCACCATCGTGGCCGACCCGGCCGGGGAGATGATCGCCGCTCCGGCGCTGGCCCTGCGAGCCGGGATGCTCCCGGCCCGGCTGGCCCTGACCGTGGCGGCCTACCCGACGTGGAGCCTGGGGGTCCGCCAGGCCGCGGCCCAGCTGTTCGTCGAGACCGGGGGCCGGCGGGCCCGCCCGGCCCGGCCCGACCCGGCCTGAGACCTCCCGGTTCCGGCGGCCGCCCCGGCCAGCCCGCGTGGGGCGGCCGCCGGAGAAACTGGGGATCAGGCCAGCGGGCGCAGCCGGCGCCGGGACGACATGACGATCAGCCCGCCGGCGGTGCTGAGGGTCATGGCCGCGGCGATCAGCCCGATGGCGTCGATGCCGGTGAAGGCCAGGCCGCCCGACGAGGCGCTGGCCCCGCTGGCCGATCCCAGCGCCGATCCCGAGCCGGCGGCCGTGGCGCCGCGGCCGGTGGTCCCGGCGCCGGTGCCGCTGCCGGCCGAGCCGGCCCCGCTGGTCCCCGACTGCGACGGGGCGCTGCCCGAGCCGGCCCCGATCGGCGGGGCCCCACCGGCCACCGGGGTGGTGCCGGAGGAGCTGCTGGAGTCGACGAGGTTGGCCGGCAGCGAGTTGGAGCCGCTGCCCACGGTGGCGGTGAGCACCCCGGAGGTGGCCGTGTCGAGCGCCCCGGCCGCCCCGCCGCCGGCGGTCAGGCAGTCCAGGGTCAGGAGGCTGGGGATGCCCAGGGCGCACGCCCCCTTGACCTGCCCGGAGGAGCCGATCTGGTTGCCGTTGATGGAAAGCAGGTAGCTGCTGCCCTGGCCTGACGTAGCGGTCTGGGAGTGCAGCACGTCGAGGTTGAGACCGTTGGGTCCGCCGAGGTCGACGATGGCCCCGTCCGAGGAGGAGCTGCCGGTGCTGGCGGCCGGGGTCCAGGTGGCGTCCGACCGGGACTGCAGCACCCGGGCGCGCGCCGACAGCGGCGTGGCCGGGTCGCCCAGGTCCAGGGCCAGGACGTCCGACAGGGCGCTGGCGGTGGAGCCGCTGGCGGACTCGGTGTCGGTGGCCTTCCACGGCGTGACGGCCAGGCGCAGCGGCTGGCCCGGGCCGGTGTCGAGCAGGGCGCCGTGGCTCGACCCGGCGCCGGTCTGGGTGCCGCCGAACTGGCTGGCCAGCGGCTTGCCGCCGATCTCGACCGGATCCGCGGTCGACGACGTGCCCGAGGAGGAGGCGACCGCCTTGGTGTGGCTGATGGCGGCGATGGAGCCGACCCGCAGGGCGTAGGCCTCGGCGGAGCCGGCCGGGGCCGGGGTGACGACGGTGGTGCCGGCCGCCTTCACCGGCGCCGCGGCGGGAGCGGCGGTCGCCCCCGAGGGGTGCTCGGCAGTCGAGGCGGGCGCCGCCGGGGCGACCGGTGAACCGGTGACCCCCTTGACCAGCGCTGCGGATGTGGCGCCGATGCTGCCGGTCGGCGAGGGGTCCGTGGCGGCGTGGGCCACCACCGGGATCCCGACGGTCAGCCCGGCTACCACCGGGGCTGCCCAGGCGATCTTCTTCACTTTTCAATGCCTCCTCGGGGCGTTGTGGTCAGAGCTGCTGCAACCGCTCGACGGATTTGTGTCCCAAATAGGGGATTTCCCGCGCTTCGGACCTTTTGTTACCCATGGTAGCCGAAGGAGAAACGGATCCGGGCCAGGAACGCAACTTTGTGTCGCAGTTCACTTTCGGGCGGTAAATCCGGAAAATCCAGAGGCTTCCGGCCCTGCCGGGCCTCCACCGGCGCGGCCTACGGTCGCCGCCATGCGAGCCAGGGCCGCACCACCCCGTCACGCCCGGGGTGGGCCGTCCCGGCGCTGGCTGGCGCTGGCGGTGCTGTGCGTGTCGCTGCTGATCGTCTCGCTCGACAACACCGTGCTCAACGTGGCCCTCCCCACCCTGGTCCGCAAGCTCGACGCCACATCGAGCGACCTGCAGTGGATAGTCGACGCCTACGTGCTGGCCTTCGCCGGGCTGATGCTGGTGGCCGGCAGCCTGGCCGACCGGGTGGGGCGCAAGATCACGTTCCTGGCCGGCCTGGCGCTCTTCGCCGGCTGCTCGGCGTGGGCCGCCCTGTCGGGGTCGGTCGGCCACCTGATCGCGGCCCGGGCCAGCATGGGGGTGGGAGGGGCGCTGATCATGCCCTCCACACTGGCCATCATCACCAACACCTTCACCGACCGCCAAGAGCGCCAGCGGGCCATAGGGATGTGGGCGGCGACCAGCGGGGCCGGTATCGCCCTGGGGCCGATAGTCGGGGGCCTGCTGCTGGACCATCTGTGGTGGGGCTCGGTCTTTTTCATCAACGTCCCCATCGCCGCCGTCGGCTTCGCCCTGGCCATCCCGTTCGTGCCCGACTCGCGCAACCCCGCGGCGCGCCGGCCCGACCTGGTCGGATCGCTGCTGTCCATCGCCGGCCTGGGCCTGGTGCTCTACGCCATCATCGAGGCCCCCTCGCAGGGCTGGTCGTCGGCCGCGGTGATGGCCAGCGGTCTGGGCGGGGTGGCCGTCCTGGTCGGCTTCGTGGCCTGGGAGCGGGCCAGCTCCCACCCCATGCTCAACCTGGGGTTCTTCCGCAACCGCAGTTTCTCCGCCCCCATCGCCTCGGTGTCGATGATGATGTTCGGCCTCTTCGGCGCCCTGTTCCTGCTGACGCAGTTCCTGCAGTTCCAGCTGGGCTACACCCCCCTGCAGGCCGGGGTGCGGGTGCTGCCGGCGGCCGGGGCCATCGTCGTGGTGGCCCCCCTGTCGGCTCGGCTGGTCCGGGCGGTCGGCACCCGGGTCACCGTCACCGCCGCGCTGCTGGTGGCCGCCGGCGGATTCTTGTGGATCTCCGGGTCGACGGTCCACACCACCTACGGCGACGTGGTGGCCGCCATGGTGATGCTCGGGGTGGGGGCCGGGCTGGTGATGCCGGCATCCACCGCCTCGGTGATGGGATCGCTGCCGCAGGAGCACACCGGGGTGGGCGGGGCCACCAACGGGACGTTCATCCAGACCGGTGGGGCGCTCGGGGTGGCGGTGATCGGCAGCCTCCTGTCCAACCGCTTCGAGCACCACGTGACCACCACCCTGGCCCCCCTGCGGTTGCCCGCCGGCCTCGAGCAGGCCATCGGCAACTCCCTGGGCGAGGCCCTGGCCATCGCCGGGCGCATCGGCGGACCGGCCGGGGAGGTCATCGCCGGGGTGGCCCGCCGGGCGTTCATGAGCGGCATGGACCTGGGCCTGTTGAGCGCCGCGCTGGTCTGCACCGCCGCCGCCGTCATCGGGGCGGCCACCCTCCCGGGCCGGGAGGCCGGGACCGGCCCGGAGCGGCGCTGAGACGGGATGACAGACGGCGCGCTGTCCGTTACGACCGCGGAGGCGGTAGCTTCAGATGGAGATACAAGTATGCGAGTAGAGGAGAGCCAGAGCGTGACAAGCCCCGGAGACGGTTCGGCCACCACGACTCTCTCCACCCCGGCGGCGTGCTCCCCGGCGGTCCCGCTGTGCCACGACCCCGGTGCCGGCGACCCGCCCCCGGCGCCGAGCACCGCCGAGCTGGCCATCCGCCGGGTGCTGCGGGTGCCGATCGGGCCGCCCCGGGCCAGCGACGACGCCGCCAACCGGCTGTTCAGCACCTCGATCGCCCTGTCGGCCCTGCGGTGCCTGTTCACCTACATCTTCGTGCCGGTCCTGGTGCCGCTGGTCGGCCCGGCGGTGGGCAACAGCCCGGCCATCGGCATACCGCTCAGCCTGCTGGCCCTGGTCTTCGACGTGCGGGCCGTGCGGCGGTTCTGGATGGCCAACCACGCCTGGCGGTGGCGGATGACCGCCCTGTACTCGGTGCTGATGGTGATGGTCGGGGCCCTGGCCGTCATCGACATCGTCCACGCCGTCTCCTGACCCCCACGCCCACCGGGGGTCACTGGGCAGGCGGGTCACCGGGCGGCCGGGGCCAGGCGGGCCAGTAGCAGCTCCAGGGCCACCAGGAGCACGGCCAGGACGGTGACCGACGGGCCCAGGGCGGCGACCCCGCCGGTGCCGATGAACAGCCCGACCAGGGCGGAGATGCCCGCCCCGCCGGCCGCCGCCGCGCCGACCTGCCAGGCGATGACGTCGGAGGCCCGCTGCGCCCCCAGCCGGTGGGGGGTCAGGGCGATGAGGGCCGGGAACACCCCGGCCAGCGCCGCCCCCATGAGCACGAAGGCGGCCACCGTCACCGCGGTGGCCGGATCCCACCAGATCAGGCCGGCGGCCACCACCGACAGGGCGCACCCCCAGCGGACCACCGCGGCGTGGCTGGGCGGCCGGCGCATCAGGGCCAGGGCGAAGCGGGCCGCGGTGAGGGCGGCCCAGTAGCCGAAGGTGGCCAGCCCGGCGG
>JAKAXN010000371.1 GCA_021816565.1 Actinomycetes bacterium | reverse complement strand
GACCGGCCGAGTCCCCGACCCGCCGGCCCCCCGTCCCCGGTGCCGGCTCCGACTGGCGGGCCGTGCAGGGCGACCCGGAGGCATACGAGCCGGACCCGTTCCAACCCGGAGCAACCGGAGAGGGCCCCCGCCAGCCGGTTGAAGAGCACCCGGCCGCCGGGATGCCGGCCGCCGGGATCCCGGCCGCCGAGGATCTGGCCGCCGAGGATCTGACCGCTTCGATGGCCCCGCCGCCGCCTCCCCCCGAACCGCCCCGCTACAGCGGGCGGCCGGAGGAAGGGTACGACCCCGGACCGGACCGCTACGGCGATGACCGGCCCGTTTTCCCGTCGACCTGGTCGCCGGAGCCGGCGCCGGAGCCCAACCTGGAGAAGGAGTCTCCGATCAGCATGAACCCGTCGTGGGGATCCGACCCCTCCCCGAGCTTCGAGGGAGCCGACGACCGCACCACCGAGATGAGCGTCCCCGAGGAGGGGCTGACCGTCTCGGCCGGCGCCCCGGAGATGCCGCACTGGACCGACCCGCCCACCGGTGAGGTTCCCCGCCTGCGCTTCGACGACGACGGCGATGATGACGCCGGGGACCTCGAGGCCTGGAAGTCCCTCGGCTCACGCGGGGCCCACTGGCGTCACGAGGACGACTGGAACGACGCCGACGAGCTGTCGGACCTGCTCGACGAGGCGGAGCCGACCGGCGTCCTGGATCAGAGCCGGACCGAGCACTCCGACCTGTACTCCTTCGACGAGGACTTCGAGCGGTTGGCCCGCACCGGTTCGACGCCGGCGGTCGACCTGACAGGTGGCGAGCCGGAGTCCGACGACGGCTGGGACGAACCCGCCCCCCACCGGGACCGGCGCCCGTCGCGCTCCGGCCGGGCGGCGCGCCGCGGCCCCGGCCGGCGGGGCCCGAGCCGGCCGGTCGAGCTGGTCGAAGACGCCGGGGAGATGGAGCTGGCCGAGGTCGGCGCGACCCGGCCCCGGGGCGGCCGCCCGTCCGGGTCGTCGCCGCGGCCGCGTCCCACGCCGCGACCGGCCCGACCGGCCCGCCCGCCGCAGGAGAAGGCCTCGGGTGGTCACGACCTGACCAGCCGCATCGGCATCGGCGCCGGCCTGGTAGCCGTGCTGATCGTCGCCTACGCGCTCGGTGCCGCGGCGCTGGTGGCCCTGGCGCTGGTGATCGTCGTGGCCGCCGCCGCCGAGGCCTACGGCATGGTGCGCACCGCCGGGTTCCGTCCCGCCACCCTGCTCGGCCTGGTGGCCAGCGCCGGATGCGTCCTGGCCGCCTACTGGAAAGGACCAGGGGCCATCGCCACGGTGAGCGCCTTCCTCCTGCTGGGGGCCATGCTCTGGTACGTCCTGGGCATCGAGCAGGCCCGCCCGTTGGCCAACGTGGCGGTCACGGTGATGGTGTTCGTGTGGGTCGGTGTGCTCGGGTCCTTCGCCGCCGTCATGCTGGCCCAGCCGAGCGGCCAGGGCGAGTTCCTCGGGGCCATCGTGGTGGCCGTGGTGGCCGATGTGTGCGCCTACGGGGTGGGCCGCTGGATCGGCAGCCGGCCGCTGGCCCCGACGATCAGCCCCCACAAGACCGTCGAAGGCTTCCTCGGCGGCCTGGTCGGCGCGCTCATCGCCGGTGCCATCATCGGCAAGGAGCTGTCGCCGTGGGCGGGCATGCGCCACGGGCTGGTCCTCGGGCTCCTCATCGGGCTGGTCGCCCCGGTGGGGGACCTGTTCGAGTCGGTGATCAAGAGGGACCTGGGGGTCAAGGACTCCGGGACCATCCTGGCCGGCCACGGCGGCCTGCTGGACCGCTTCGACGGCATCCTGGTGGCCCTGCCCACGGCCTGGTTCGTCATCACCTTCTTCAAGCTCTGAGCGTGCGCACCGTAAGCCTGGTCGGCTCGACCGGGTCCATAGGCACCCAGGCGGTCGACGTGGTGCGCTCCGACCCGGGCTCCTACCGGGTCGTCGCCCTCGGCGCCTTCCGCTCGGTGGACGTGCTGGCCGAGCAGGCCCGGCTCCTCCGGCCCGAACAGGTGGCACTGGTCGACCCTTCCGGGGCCGCCGATCTGGCCGGGCGGCTGCCGGCGGGCACCGAGCTGCTCGTCGGCGAGGACGCCCTGGTGGCCATCTCCACCGGGGCCGACGTGGTGGTCAACGGGGTGGTCGGCTTCGCCGGGCTGCCGGTGACCCTGGCCGCCCTGCGCGCCGGTCGGCGCCTGGCGCTGGCCAACAAGGAGTCCCTGATAGCCGGCGGACCGGTGGTCCAGGCCGCCCGGGCGACCCCGGGGGCGGAGATCATCCCGGTCGACTCCGAGCACTGCGCCATCCACCAGTGCCTGCGGGCGGTACTGGGGGAAAAAGAGATGGCCTCCCTGCCGGACACCCCCACCGGGGCCCTCCGGCGCATCGTGCTGACCGCCAGCGGGGGGCCGTTCCGGGGCCGCAGCCGTCAATCCCTGGGAGAGGTGACCCTCGAGGAGGCCCTGGCCCACCCGACGTGGAAGATGGGCCCGAAGATCACCGTCGACTCCTCGACGCTGATGAACAAGGGGCTCGAGGTGATCGAGGCCCACGAGCTGTTCGGGCTGGGCTACGACTCGGTGGACGTGGTCGTCCATCCCCAGTCGATCGTCCACTCGATGATCGAGACGACCGACGGGGCCACGCTGGCGCAGCTGTCGCAGCCGGACATGAGGCTGCCGATCGGCTACGCCCTGGCCTACCCCGACCGGCTGCCCACCGCATTCGGGGCCATCGACTGGAGCGCCGTCGGGCCGCTCGAGTTCGAGCCGCCCGACCGGGAGGCGTTCCCCTGCCTGGACCTGGCCTACCGGGCCGGTCGCACCGGCGGGGCCGCGCCGGCGTGGCTCAACGGGGCCAACGAGGTGGCCGTCGCCGCCTTCCTCGACGGCCGTATCCGCTGGGTGGACATCCCGGCGGTCATCGGGTCCGCCCTCGATGACTACAGCGGCGGGGTCCCCGGTAGCGTTGAGGACGTGCTCGAAGCTGACCGCTCCGGCCGGGACCTGGCCCGCCGCGCCGTCGACCGCCTCGCCCGGTGAGCCGGGTCCAGCCGGGCTGGCGGGAATCCCTGCAGGCCGACCCGCTGGGCCTGGCCACCCACCGGCCCGAGCAGCCGGAGCCGCCGCCCCCGCCCGGCCGGTCGATCTCCCCGGCCATGGAGGTGCTGCGGCTGGTCCTGGTGGTGGCCGCCGTCATCGGGTTCGGCTACGCCGCCGGCTACGGCGAGACGGTGCTGCTGGTCCTGTTCCTGGTGCTGTGCATCGTGGCCCACGAGTTCGGCCACTTCATCGCCGCCAAGACCGGCCGGGTGAAGGTCACGGAGTTCTTCGTGGGCTTCGGCCCCCGCCTGTGGTCGGTTCGCCGGGGCGAGACCGAGTACGGCGTCAAGGGCCTGCCCCTCGGCGGGTACTGCCGGATCGTCGGCATGAACAATCTGGAGGAGGTCGACCCGGCCGACGAGGCCCGCACCTACCGCCGGGCCCCGCTGTGGCGCCGGCTGCTCATCGACGTCGCCGGTTCGGCCATGCATTTCGTCATCGCCCTGGTGGTGCTGTTCTCCATGTTCTTCTGGACCGGGGACCAGGGTCACTACCTGACGACCCTCCCGGCCGACAACCCGATCGCCCAGATCGTGGCCTTCCAGGGACAGCAGAGCCCGGCCGAGCAGGCCGGCTTCAAGCTGGGTGACCGCATCGTCGCCATCGACGGGCGCCACTTCCGCACCTGGGAGCAGGTGGCCGGGTTCATCCAGTCCCACCCGGGCCGGCGCCTCGACGTCACCGTGAGCCGGGGCGGCCACCTGGTGCAACTGCACCCCACGCCGGTGCCCGCCGACACCGTCCGCACCGCCGGGGGGGCCAGCGGCCTGCCGACCGGCAAGGTCGGGGTGCTCGGCGTGGGGGTCAGCGGGGTCATCCACTCCGGCTTCACCGCCTCGCTGAGCGAGGCCGGCGGGGCCTTCGTGCAGGCCGGGGCCAACACCTTCGACGCCCTCGGCCATCTGGTCAGCTTCCACGGCATCAGCTCGTACTTCCACATGCTCGGCAGCCAGAAGGCCGCCGACAACCCCAGCAACTCGGTCCGCTTCGAGTCGCCCGTCGGCGTGGTGCGCACCCTGCACCAGGCCGGCCAGAGCGGCCTGCCGACGGTGCTGTGGCTGCTCGCCTACATCAACATGTTCATCGGCATCTTCAACCTGCTGCCGCTGTTCCCCCTCGACGGCGGCCGGGTGGTGGTGGCCCTCTACGAGGGGATCCGCAGCATCCGCCGGCCGTACCGGGTGGACATGGCCAAGCTGCTGCCGGTGTTCTACGCCGGTCTGGCCGTCATCTTGTTCATCGGGCTCAGCTCGCTGTTCCTGGACCTGCGGGACCTGATCGCCTGACCGGACGTACGGGCTGACCCGGAGGGGGCGGTACCCTGGAGCCGATGGCTACCGTCCAGTCCCGTTACCCCCGCCGGGAGACCCGGCAGCTGATGGTCGGCTCCGTACCCGTCGGCGGCGGCGCCCCGATCTCGGTGCAGTCCATGACCATCACCAAGACGGCCGACGTCGACGGAACCCTGGCCCAGATCTACGCCCTCAAGGCGGCCGGCGCCGACATCGTGCGCTGCACATGCAACGAGAAGGAAGCGGCGGAGGGCCTGGCCCGGATCGTCCCCCGCAGCCCCGTCCCGATCGTGGCCGACATCCACTTCCACGTGGAGATGGCCCTGGCCGCCCTGGAGGCCGGTGTGGACTGCC
>JAKAXN010000370.1 GCA_021816565.1 Actinomycetes bacterium | reverse complement strand
CCGGCCGCCGGTGTGCTCGACCCGCGGCGAGACCCCGAGGTGGCCGGCGATGATCTCCACCGAGCGGTCCACCACCACGGTCTCGTCGGTGCCCAGGTTGTAGATGTGGGCCCCGGGCTGGCCGCCGTGGCGGTCCACCAGGGTCATGACGGCGTCCACGCAGTCGCCGACGTGGAGGTAGGACTTCTCCTGGCGGCCGTCGCCCAGGACCCGCAGCCTGGTCGGGTCCTGCTTGAGGGCGCAGTAGAAGTCGTAGACGTGGCCGTGGGTGTAGCGCTCCCCCAGGATGGACACGAACCGGCAGATGACGCTGGTGAAGCCGTAACCGGCGGCGTAGGCCGACAGCAGGCCCTCGCAGGCCAGCTTGGACGCCCCGTAGAGCGACGTCTGCACCGGGAACGGGGCGTCCTCGGGGGTGGGGAACACCTCCGGCTCGCCGTAGACCGACCCGGTGGAGGAGAACACGATGTTGGCCACCCCGGCCCGGCGCATGGCCTCGAGCACCGCGGAGGTGGCCACGGTGTTCTGCTCCAGGTCCCGCGCCGGGTGCTCGAGGCCCCGGCTGACATCCGCGTTGGCCTGCAGGTGGAACACCCAGTCGCAGCCCTCGACGGCGGCGCCGAGGGCGGCCGGGTCGAGCACGTCGGCCTCCACGAAGGTGAAGCCGGGGCGGCCGAGGAGCCCGGCCAGGAACTCCCGCCGGCCGGTGCGCAGGTCGTCGATCACCACCACCTCCGACCCGGCCGCGTGGAGCCGGTCGGCCAGGTTGCTGCCGATGAAACCGGCACCGCCGGTGACCAGCGCTCTACGGGGCGGAGCCACGCCGCTTCAGACGGTGAAGCCCGAGCTGCGGGCGTCGCGGAGGAACATGGCGACGGTCTCGCGGGAGAACTCGTCCAGGTCCCGGCCGAGCAGGCCGACCTTGCGGAACAGGTCCGGGGTCATGGTGATGGCGTGGCAGCCGACCGAGTCGGCCAGGCACAGGTCGAACACCTGCCGGGGGGACGCCCAGAGGATGCGGGGCCCGGTGCGGGCCTCGGCCAGGCGCACCGCCTGACCCACCACCGGCACCGGGTCCACGCCGGCGTCGGCGATGCGCCCGGCGAACACCGACACGAACGACGGCGCCCCCCCGTCGAGGGCGGCCACCGCCCGGCCGGCCTGGGCGACGGTGAACACCGCGGTCACGTTGACCTGGACACCCGAGCGGCTGAGCCGCCCGGCGACGCCGGTCAGGTCCTCGCCGCCGGTGGTGGTGACGGGCACCTTGACATACACGTTGGGTCCCCAGCCGGAGATGACCCGGGCCTGGCGGTCCACTTCCTCGGGGTCGTCGGCGCACACCCCGAAAGACACCGGGCGGCCGGCGACCTTGTCGATCACCGCCCGGGCGAAGCCCTCGAAGTCCCGCAGCCCGGCGCTGCGCATCAGGGTGGGGTTGGTGGTGAAACCGGCGATGACCGGGTCGGCGGCCAGCTCCACAATCGAGTCGAGGTCGGCGCCGTCGGCGAAGATCCGGGTGGTGCGGATGCCGTCGAGCGTGGGGCCGTCGAGCACCGGACCGATCCTAGCCGTCACGTCCCTTCCGCAGCCCGGCCGAGGACCTGCTCCCAGTGCCCGGCGGCCGCGGCCAGGTCCGGGTGGGACACCAGGGCGTGCCACACCACCGCCTGGAACGACTCGACCAGCGGGGTGCGCAGGTGGTCGGGGGCGTCTATCACCACGGACAGGTCGGCCATCTCGGCCAGGGTGCCGCCGGGCGCCCCCACCACCCCGTAGACGGAGGCCCCGACCCGCCGGGCCATCTCGATGGCCTCCACCAGGTTGAGCGACACCGCGTGGCGGCGGGAGCCGCCCCCGACGGAGAACACGAACACCGCGTCGGCCGGCCCGAGGCGCGACACCGACAGCCACCCTGACAGGCTGGTGTCCCACCCGTCGTCGTTGGTGCGGGCGGTGAGCTCCGACACGTTGTCGGTCGGGGCGTAGCTCTCGATCCGGCACAGCTTGCGGAAGTCGTTGACGGCGTGGGAGGCGTGGCCGGCCCCGCCCCCGACGCCGAGCACGAACAGCCGGCCGCCGCGGTCGCGCAGCGCGGCCAGCCGGCCGGCCAGGCCGTCGATGGCCGCCAGGTCGACCCGGGCGGCCAGGGCGGCCACCTCGGAGAAGTATTCGGACAGGTGGGCCGTACCGGGCACGGGCTGGATTCTTACGGCTCCGGCGCCCGGTTGTGCAGTCGGGCGAAGCGGTACTTGAAGCAGGCCCGCACCCAGGTGAGCGGGTCGCGCAGCATCCGCACCTTCTTGCCCTGGGCGAAGGACCGGGACCGGTAGGTCACCGGGATCTCCAGCGGCTGGTGGCCGCAGCGGATGAGCTTGGCGGTCAGCTCCCAGTCGAAGTCGAACCGGTCGCACTCGAGGTGCAGCCCCTCGACGGCATCGCGGCGGAACACCTTGTACATGGTGAACGGGTCGTGCAGCCGCTGGGCGTACACCACGTTGAACAGGGCCAGGAACACCACGTGGCCGGCGTTGAGCACGTGGCCGGCCCGGAACCCCGGCTGGGCCCGGCGCAGGCCCCGGCTCCCGGGCGGGGCGGTGCGCCGGCCCAGGACGAAGGTGGCCCGCCCGGCGAGCAGCGGCTCCAGCAGCCGGTCGTAGTCGGCCACGTCGTACTCGAGGTCGGCGTCCTGGATCAGCACGATGTCACCCCGGGCCGCGGCCAGGCCCCGGCGCACGGCGTGGCCCTTGCCCCGGGGGGCGTCCTCCAGGATGACCGTGACCCGGGGGTGGTCGGCCCACTCCAGCACCTCGGCCCGGGTGCCGTCGGTGGAGGCGCTCTCCACCACCACCACGTCGATGGCGACCCCGGGGATCTCCCGGGCCACCACCTGGGCCATGACCTGACCGAAGGTGGCCGCCTCGTTGTACACCGCCATCACCACCGTCAGCGTGGCCGGGGCCGGCTCGGGCGGGGCGGGGGTCACCACCGGCGGCGCCGGGCCGGGTCGAAGGCGGCGGCCAGGCCCACCACGGCCAGGCCGGCCAGGGCGGCCGCCACCCCGAGCCCGGCGTGGGGCGGGGCGAAGGAGAAGTCCACCTGGTTGAGCCCCCGGTGCAGCGGCACCGACTGGAACACCGTCCGCCAGGTGGAGACCGGGACGGCCACGCCGTTGTCGGTGGCGGTCCAGCCGGGCATCTGCTGCTCGCGCCGGATGAGGGTGCCGGGCCCCCGGCAGAGGGCCGTCTCGGGGTCGGTGCCGGTCAGCTGGCAGGCGCCGGTCACGCTGTAGAGGGGGGCGGCGCCGGGGACGGCCCGGATGGTGACCTGGGGGTCCCGGTACACCACCGGCAGGTGCAGGTCGGCCGGGACGGCCATGAAGCTGTAGGTGAGCAGGTACTCCACCCCGGCGGCCCGGTAGCCGTCGATGTGGGCGGCGAACTCCTGGAGGGGGGTGGGCCCGGAGGGCCGCAGCCGGGCGGTGCCGGTGAAGGTGACGGGACTGACGTTGCCGTCCAGCCGGGAGGTGACGAAGCCGGCGAAGGTCCTCGGGACGGGGTTGTCGCTGACGGCCAGGGAGGCGATCCGCCAGTAGGAGCCGTAGTCGGGGGCGACGGGCCCGAGGGTGTAGAACCTCCCGGTCCCCAGATGGGCCTGCAGGTAGCGAACCGGCCCGGTGTCGAGGGCGACGTGGCGGGGGGCCGACATCTGCGGCACCACGAACAGCCCGACGGACTCGGCGACCACCACCGCGGCGAGCAGCCCGGCCGATCCCCGGCTCACCCCGAGGGCCACCGCGCCCAGCACGGCCAGGGCGGCGGCTGCGGACAGTGCGCTCCACAGCGCCGGGTGGGCGATGTAGCGGGACCGCCCGAGGGCGGCCACCGCGGGGGCGGCCAGCGCCCCGAGCACCACCATCCCGCCCACCCCGACGGCCGCGGCGGGGAGGCGGCGGCGCCGGCCGGCCGCCCCGTCGACGGCCATGGCGGCCAGCACGATCAGGGCCAGGGACCACGACGGGAAGGCGTAGCGGTAGAAGATGGTGTTGCCCACCCCGGGGATGGCGTCTACTGCCTGGCGCACGCCGGGGACGCCCACCGAGCGGGCCACGCCGAGGGCCACCCACACGGCCAGGGTGACCTTCAGCCGCCGCTCGGTCCGGCCGGGGAGGGCCAGGGCGGCCAGCGCCACGACCGCGGCGCCGAGGTAGCCGCCGCCGTAGGCCCAGAAGCGGCTGAGCGCGGCGGTGGGGTGGGCGGCGAAGCCGCCGAAGATGGGCCCGAACACGTAGGGCATCACCAGGGCCGGCAGGGCCAGACCGGCCGGCTGGGACGACCCGCCGTAGCCGGCGGCGTGGCGGCCCAGGTCGGCGTGGGGCAGGTAGGTCAGGAACGCCACCAGGACGGGGGCGCACAGCAGCAGCCCGGTGCCGGCGCCGGCCGCCCCCCGCTTGAGCAGGACCACCAGGTCGGCGGGGACCAGCTCGGAGGCCCGCACCGCGAACCACACCAGGGCGAACAGCCCGTCGATGAACGCCATCTCCGGGAAGCCGGCGTAGACGCTGAGGGCCAGGGCCAGGCCCACGGTGGGCCAGCCGGCCAGGCCCCGGCGCTCCCGGTCCAGGCACTGCTCCACGCCGAGCAGCAGCAGCGGCAGGAACGCCACCGGGTTGACCGCGGCGTTGCCCAGCCAGGCGAAGGTGCCGTTGAGGGCGAAGGCCACCGCCCCGGCAGTCGCGGCGGCCCGGGAGCGGACCAGCCGGGCCAGCAGCA
>JAKAXN010000369.1 GCA_021816565.1 Actinomycetes bacterium | reverse complement strand
GGCCTGGGCCTCGAAGCGGGCCCGCTGCTCGTCGGGGTCGTTGAGCTCGCTGAACGCGTTGCACAGCTCCCGGCCGGCCACGATGGCCTCGAAGCGCTCGACGTAGCCGGGCCGGCTGCGGTGGTCGCGGGCCAGCGGTGAGACCTCCTTGGGGTAGTCGGTGACGAACACCGGCCCCCACAGCTGCGCCTCGGTGGTCTTCTCGTAGATCTCGAGCAGCAGCTTCCCCGGCCCCCACGCCGGGTCGGGCTCGACCCCGACCGAGGCGGTGACACGCCTCAGCTCGTCGAGGGGGGTGTCGAGGTCCACGGCCACGCCGGCGTGCTCCTCGATGAGCGAGGTGAGGGTGGCCCGCTTCCAGGGGACCGCGAGGGAGAGGGGGCGTCCGCCGTACTCGAGCTCGGTGGTGCCCAGCAGAGCGGTCGCGGCGCCGGCCACGAGGCTCTCCGTCAGCGCCATCATGTCGCCGTAGTCGGCGTACGCCTGGTACAGCTCGAGCATGGTGAACTCGGGGTTGTGCCGGGGCGAGAGCCCCTCGTTGCGGAACACCCGGGCCATCTCGAAGACCCTCTCGAAGCCGCCCACCACCAGGCGCTTCAGGTACAGCTCGGGGGCGATGCGCAGGTAGAGGTCCACGTCCAGGGCGTTGTGGTGGGTGATGAACGGCTTGGCCAGCGCCCCTCCGGGGATGGGGTGGAAGATGGGCGTCTCCACCTCGACGAACCCCTGGTCCTCCAGCCACCGCCGGGTCCAGGAGATCAGCCGGCTGCGGGCGAGGAGGGTGCGCCGGGAGTCCTCGTTGGCCCACAGATCGGCGTAACGCTGGCGGTAGCGGGTGTCGACGTCGGAGATGCCCCGGTGCTTGTCCCCGAAGCTGCGCCGGGTCTCGGCGAGCAGCGTCCATGACGTCACCTTCACCGAGAGCTCCCCGGTCCGGGTGGTGACGACCTCACCCCGGGCCCCGATCCAGTCACCGAGCGACAGGTGCACGAACCCGTCGAAGTCGTCGGTCCACTTGGTACCGGCGAACAGCTGGATGGAGCCGGAGGAGTCCCGCAGCGTGGCGAACGCCAGGCGGCCCTGGTCGCGCCGCAGCATCAGCCGCCCGGCCACGGTCACCTCCACCCCGGTCTCGGTCTGCGGTTCGAGGCCGGCGTAGCGGTCGGCCAGATCACCGGCCCGGGCGTCGGCTTCGAAGCGGTAGGGGACGTCTGTCATGTGCGGTTCCGTCACTTCTGGTTGCGGCCGAAGATGATGCGCAGCCCCTCCAGGGTCAGCCACGGCTCGTGGTACTCGATGGCCACCGAGTGGGGGCCGATGAGGCCGGCCAGACCGCCGGTGGCCACGACCGTGCAGGGCCCGAGCTCGTCCTCCAGCCGCCGGCACAGGCCGTCGACCTGGGCGGCGAAACCGTAGATGACCCCTGACTGGACCGACTCGACGGTGTTCTTGGCCAGGACGCTGCGGGGCTCGATCAGCTCCACCCGGGGCAGCAGGGCGGCCCGGCTGAAGAGGGCCTCCAGGGAGATCTCGATGCCGGGCAGGATGACCCCGCCCAGGTACTCCCCCCTCTCGGAGACGACCTCGAAGGTGGTGGCGGTGCCGAAGTCGATGACGATGGTCGGCCCGCCGTAGCGCTCGTAGGCGGCCACCGCGTCGGCGATGCGGTCGGCGCCGACCTCCTTGGGGTTGTCGTAGTGGATGGGCATCCCGGTGCGGACCCCGGGTTCGACGATGACGGTGTCGACCTTGAACCACTTCTGGGTCATCTCCCGCAGGGCGGTCCGCTGCCGGGGGACCACGGAGGCCACGGCGATGCCGTTGATGGCCTCCTCCGGGTCGAGGCCCTGCAGCTGGAACAGCTGGTCCAGCAGGAGGGCCATCTCGTCGGCGGTGCGCGACGCCACCGTGGCCACCCGCCAGTGGTACTGGAGCTCCGGGCCGCTACCGGCCGGGCCGTCACCGGGGCCGAACAGGCCGATGACGGTCTGGGTGTTGCCGACGTCGATGGCGACGAGCACGTTTCTCCTAGGAGGTAGTGGTTCCGGGACCGGGGGACAGGTCCAATCCGATGTCGAGGACCGCGGCCGAGTGGGTGAGGGCGCCGACGGAGATGAGGTCGGCGCCGGCGGCGGCGTAGTCGGCGACGGTCTCGAGGGTGACCCGGCCCGATACCTCGACCGGCACCCGGCCGGCGACCAGGGCGACGGCCCGGGCCACGGTGGGGGGATCCATGTTGTCCAGCAGGACCAGGTCGGCCCCGGCGCCCAGGGCCGTCTCCAGCTGGTCGAGGGTGTCGCACTCCACCTGGCAGGGGACCCCCGGCCAGCGGGTGTGGGCCAGGCGGACGGCCTCGTCGATGGACAGACCGGCCAGGTGGTTGTCCTTGACCAGGATGCCGTCGGAGAGCGAGCCGCGGTGGTTGGCCCCTCCCCCGGCGCGCACCGCGGCCTTCTCCAGGGCCCGCAGGCCGGGGGTGGTCTTGCGGGTGTCGCGGATGCGGGCCCGGGGCCCGGCCGCGTCCACGAAGCGCCGGGTCAGGGTGGCCACCCCGGAGAGGTGGCCGAGCAGGTTGAGGACGGTCCGCTCGGCGGTCAGCACCGGGGCCAGCGGCCCGGCGACCCGGGCGATCACGGTGCCGGGGGCCAGCCGGTCGCCGTCGGTGACCTGCCAGTCGACGGCGATGGCCGGCTCGACGGCGCGGAACGCCTCGTGGGCGCTCAGCCGCCCGGCCAGGACCCCCTCGGCCCGGGCGGCGATCACGGCGTCGACGGTGGTCCCGGCCGGGACCAGGCCGGCGGTCAGGTCCCCGTAGACCCCCAGGTCCTCTTCCAGGGACCGGGCCACGACGGCCCGCACGGCGCTCAGCGGGGGGTCCAACCAGGAGGGCGTCACCATTGCACGAACCTATGTGAAAGGGCCGGGTCGGTGTCCGGGTGGTCCCGGCGGCGGTGACCGCCGCGGCTCTCGGTCCGGGCGGTAGCGGCGGCCACGACGGCCCGGGCCACCTCCAACAGGTCGGCGGCGTCGTCGCCGGCGGCCAGCAGGTCCAGCTCGACCGACGCGGCGCGCAGGGAGCCGGCGTCGCGCCGCACCCCGGCCCCGTCGGTCATGGCCCGCTGGATGGCTTCGATGGCCTTGGGGCCGTCGACCGGGACCGGCCCGGCCGTCCCGCCGACGGGCCGCTCGACCGGCAGGGTCCGGGCCCCGATGGCCGCCCCGGCCGCCGGGTCGAGCACCGCCAGGAGGGCGCCGGTGGGGTCGGGGCCGCTCTTCCCCCGGAGGATGGCGTCCACCGCCCGGGCCCCGAAGACCATCCCCTCCAGCAGCGAGTTCGACGCCAGGCGGTTGGCCCCGTGGACACCGGTGCAGGCCACCTCGCCGGCCGCCCACAGGCCCGGGAGGGCGGTGGCCCCGTCCAGGTCGGTCACGACCCCGCCGCAGTGGTAGTGGGCGGCGGGGGCGACCGGCAGCCAGTCCCGTCCGGGCACCAGCCCGACCCGGCGCAGCGACCGGCTGAGGGACGGGAACCGCTGCTCGAAGTCCGCGATGGGCGACACGTCGAGCCAGACGTGACCCAGGCCGGACTCCCGGCTGGCGGCGTCCACCGCGGCGGCCACCACGTCGCGGGGCTGCATCTCGTCGACGAAGCGCTCCCCCCGCCCGTCCCGCAGGAGCGCCCCCTCCCCCCGTAGGGCCTCGCTCAGGAGCAGCCGGGGACCGGCCCCGGTCGGGCTGTAGAGGGCCGTGGGATGGAACTGCACGAACTCCACGTCGGCCACCGCCACGCGGGCCCGCAGGGCCATGGCCAGGCCGCCCCCGGTGGCCGCCGGCGGGTTGGTGGTCACGGTGTAGAGCTGCCCGGTCCCGCCGGTGGCCAGCAGGGTGTGGGCGGCCCGGATCTCCACCGGCTGCCCCCCGGCGGTGCGGGCGGCGACGCCCCGGCACCGGCCGCCCTCGACGATCAGATCGGTGGCCCGGCAGTGCTCGTCGATGCGGGCGACGCCGGCCCGGGCGGCCTGCACCAGGGTCCGTTCCACCTCGGCGCCGGTGGCGGCGCCGCCGGAGTGCACCACCCGGGGGGTGCTGTGGCCGCCTTCCCGGGCCAGTTCCCACCGGCCGTCGGCGGCCCGGTCGAAGCGGGCGCCCAGACCGGCCAGCTCCCTCACCCGGGCCGGCCCCTCGGCCACCAGGACCTCGACGGCGGCCCGGTCGCACAGCCCGGCGCCGGCGGCCAGGGTGTCACGGACGTGGAGCTCCCCCGAGTCGGACCCGGCGGCCCGCTCCGCCTCGTGGTGGCTGAGCACGGCGGCCACCCCGCCCTGGGCCCAGGCGGTGGCCGATTCGGACAGCTCCCCCCGGGTCACCACCCCGACCCGGATACCCGGCTCGGCGGCCGCGGCCCGCACGGCTGCGGACAGGCCGGCCACGCCGCTGCCCACGATGAGGATGTCGAGCTGCCGGTCGGTCGCCACTGGTCGTCGGGGGTGCTGGGTCGGTCGGGGGTTCTGGGTCGGTCGGGGGTGGGGCTCAGGCCGGGGAGCCCGACGGCTGCCCCTGCCAGGTGCGGCCGGCGATGACCGCCTCCTTGGGCACCTGGCGGTTCCACTGGTCGACGTGCACCACGGTGGGCTGGTAGCCGTCCAGTTCGGCCGCCTCGTAGTCGGCATAGGTGATGATGATCACCTTGTCACCGGGGTGGACCAGGCGGGCGGCCGCCCCGTTGAGGCACACCTGGCCGGGCTGGCCCAGGATGGCGTAGGTCTCGAAGC
>JAKAXN010000368.1 GCA_021816565.1 Actinomycetes bacterium | reverse complement strand
ACCGACGAGGTGTCCTACAAGCGGATCGTCAACGTGCCCAAGCGGGGGGTGGGCGACACCAGCATCGACCGCATCGACCGCTACGCCCGGGGCCGGGGGGTGTCGTTCGCGGCGGCGGTAGCCGACGCCGAGGCGGCCGGCGTCACCGGCAAGGCCCTGAGCGGCCTGCGCCGGCTCGAAGAGATCCTGAGCGGGCTGCGGGAGAAGGTCGCCGAGGGCGGCGAGGACGCCGGACCGGCCCGGCTGCTGGAGCAGATCGCCGACCGCACCGGCTACATCGACGAGATGATCGCCGAGAACTCGCTGGAGGCGGCCGGGCGCATCGAGAACGTCGAGGAGCTCATCGGCGCGGCCCGCCAGGCGGAGTCGCTCGAGCAGTTCCTGGAGGAGGTCAGCCTGGTCGCCGACAGCGACGAGGTCGAGGGGGACACGTCCAAGGTGACGCTCATGACCCTGCACACGGCCAAGGGGCTCGAGTACCCGGTGGTGTTCATCGTCGGCATGGAGGACGGGGTGTTCCCCCACCTGCGGTCGCTGGCCGAGCCCGACGAGATGGAGGAGGAGCGCCGGCTGGCCTACGTGGGGATCACCCGGGCCCGGGAGCGCCTGTACCTGTCCAACGCCTGGTGCCGCAGCCTGTGGGGTCAGACTCAGTACAACCCGCCCAGCCGGTTCCTGCAGGAGATCCCCGAGGCCCTGATGCGGGTGGTGGACGGCGGGCGCCGGCCCGGCTCCCGCCTGTCGGATGCCTCCGGACGCGAGCGCCTAGTGGAGTCGGCCATGCGCTCCGCCCGGCGGGGACCGGTGCACGGCTCGGGCGCCGAGCAGCTCGGCCTACGGGTGGGCGAGACTGTGGTCCACGCCAAGTGGGGCGAGGGCGTGGTCATAGACGTTCAGGGGCAGGGGGAGAAGGCCGAGGCCCGGGTCCGCTTCCCCTCGGTCGGGGAGAAGCACCTGGCCCTGTCCCTGGCCCCGCTCAAGCGCGCCTAGGGGCCGGCCGGGGTGCACAGCGCCCCGCACGCCGCGGTGACGGCGTCGGCCGGCAGCAGCGGCACGTTGAGATACGACGCCGCGCCGGCCCGGCGCTGGAGCGAGTACACCCCGCCGAGCAGGTGCGGCACCTGCACCGCGCTCGGCACCAGGTGGGGGGTGTCGGCGGTGGTGATGGTCACCCGGAGCCGCCACCCGGCCGGGATCTCGGCGAAGGTCGGGAAGACGGTGATGTCGTAGCGGGTCACCCGTCCCGGCTCCACCGGCCGGGCCGACGCCGCGGTGAGCGGGTGGTAGGGGAGCAGGTACCCGCCGTCCCCGCCGGTCCAGCTCAGCCGGGGGTTCACCGCCCGCAGCGAGCCGAGCAGGGCGCCCGAGGTGAGCGGCACCGACCGGCCCGAGGGGGACACCTCCTCCACGGTGGCGGCCAGCTCGGTGTCGGTGGTGTTGGCGGTGGCGTACACCGTGGCGTCGATGGGCCCGGCGATGTCCCGGGCCGTCTTGAAACGGGCGGTGGTGTAGGTGAGGGCGTCCGGCCCGGCGCCCAGGCTCACGTCGTTCTGGTCGCAGGGGTTCTTCGCTCCGAGGTACGAAAGGGCCAGCGGGAACGCCCCGGCCGACCACTGGTCGGTCTGCACGTCACAGGGGCTCGACAGCGGTGACCACATCACGGTGTCGGCCCCCGCCCGGGCCGCCGGGCGGGTGGTGCTGAGGGTTCCGTCGTTGGTGGACACCGGGTCGCTGCCGGACCGGCCGGCGCCGAAGTAGAAGGCGGTGGCGGCGGTGCCTCCGAGGGGCCACGCCGAGGCGTTGAGCCACCGGCCGGCGCCCAGCTGGTAGAGGTGCAGCGGGGTCTCGGTGTGGCGCATCGGGGTGTTGCGGCCGAGCAGCCAGGTGTCGAACCACTCCAGCTCGATGGCCGCCATGTTGACCCCGGTGCCGGTGGTCACGTGCATCCACGGCCCCATCAGCAGCTGGTAGCGGGGCGTGACCTTCTGGCCGGGCGTCATGGGAGCGGTGGCCGACCGGCCGTCGTAGAGGTTCTGCAGGGCCGTGTAGTTGAGCGGCTCCCCCTGCTGGAACAGGTCGTTCCAGCCTCCGACCAGGAACGCCGGGATGTGGTTCTTCACCACATCGGCCAGGTACGACTGCGGGCTGCGCACCGCCCAGTAGGGCCCGTCGTGGGCTTCGTTGCCGCCGGTCTCGACGTTGGCCAGGGTGGACACGTCGGTGCTGAGCAGGCCCTTGGAGTGCTGGAGCTCGACCGCCGGGTCGCTGCCCAGGGTGTCGAGCAGGGGCGAGAGGTTGCCGGTGGTCGGCATCTCGGCCAGCGGCTCGACCGCCGGGTTGGCGGCGTTGAGCCCGGCCACCAGGCCCAGGTAGGCGGCCGAGAACTCCACGTCGGGTATGCCGCCGGAGGTGACGGTGTCGGAGTAGATGTCGTGGCCGGAGATGATGGGGAACATGGCCTTGATCGGGGACTTGGACCCGGCCGCGGCCACGGTCAGGAACTGGTTGATCCCCATGTAGGACTCCCCGAACAGGCCCACCTTGCCGTCGGAGTGGGGGAGTCCGGCGGCCCAGCGGGCCAGGGTGGCGCCGTCGGTGGCCTGCACCGGGTCGAACAGCCCCCACGTCCCGCCCGAGTCGCCGGTGCCGCGCACGTCGGCGATGACCACGATGAAGCCCCGGTCCACCAGGTACCCGACGTTGGTGTTGGACAGCGCCCCGCCTTCGGCGATGGCCTCCTTGCCGTAGGGGGTCTGCTGGAGCAGCACCGGGAACGGGCCCTCGGCCGCCCGCCCGGTCGCCTTGTCGGTCGGGTAGTACACGTCGGCCCGCAGCACCGTCCCGTCGGCCATGGTCACGGCCCGGTTGAAGGAGCTGCCCTCGCCGTAGATCGCCGGCTGCGGCGCCCACCGGGCCGCCGACCGCACCGCCGGGCCGGTCGCCGCCCGCGCTGCGGGGGCGGCGACCGCGGCCACCGCGAGGAGAGCGCCGGCGGTGCTCAGCGCCCGGCGACGGGCTTTTCGGGATAAGGCGGCCTTCATCCCTTTCCGCTTCGCCGTCAGCCGGCCCGGATCCTCCCGGTCAGCAGGAAGGAGGCTTCTGGCCCGCCGGGGTGCCCGGCAGCGTGTACCTGGTCGGGTCGGTGCCCGGCACGGTGGTGACGGTGGTGGTGGAGCTGCCGGTCGACGCCGACGGCGAGGCGGTCCCGCCACCGGAACCGGAGCCGGCCCCCGCCCCGGACGCCGTGGTGTAGCTGGACCCGGTCACCACCTCGACGTTGTAGGCGGTCGGGGTGAGCGCCTGGGACTCCGCCAGGGTCCCCCCGCCGGGGATCTGGGCGGCCAGCTGGCGGGCCGCGGTCAGGGCATCGGGGGCGTAGAGGATGCGGGTGGTCGGGACGCCGCGACCCACGTAGGCGGTGTCGGTGGTGGCCCGGTACCCGGCCTTCGTGAGGAAGTCGGTGAGCCGACCGGCCTGACCGTTGACCCCCGTGCCGTTGGCCACCTCGACGCTGACCGACGACGGGGGCACCGTCACCGCCGGCTTCCCGGCCGGGGCGGTGGTGGAGGGGGTCGGGGCGGGCGCCGACCCGAAAGAGTTGAAGGCGGCCACCGTCTGGCCGGCCTGGGGCTGCTGCAAGCCGAGCACGTCGGCCCCGCCGGCGGTGGTGAAGGGGTAGTTGGGCAGGGTCAGCGACGGGATGGACGAGGCGTTGAGCGACCGGAAGTCCTTGGCCAGCGACAGCATCAGGCTGTTGCTGAACCTGCTGTCCACGGTCAGGTTCTTGGTGATGCCGGCGATGACGTCGTTGAGGGCGATCGGGTTGGTGTACTCGCCCTCGGCCTTTTTGATCATCTTCTTTATGAAGGCCTGCTGGCGCTGCACCCGGGCCAGGTCGCTCTCGCCCTGGATGTGCCAGTAGCCGTCCAGGTAGTACTGGTAATGACGGGAGCGGACGAAGCCCAGAGCCTGGTCGCCGGTGAGCAGCACGCAGCCGGGTCTCGCCACGTCGAGCAGCGAGTACGGGTCGCGCGCCGGCGTCGGGAAGTAGAAGCTGACGCCTCCCACGGCGTCGGTGATGGCCCGGAAGCTGTCGAAGTTGACTTCGACGAAGTGGTTGATGGGGATACCCAGGTCCTGCTCGATGGTCTGGATGAGCAGGTTGGGCCCGGAGTCGAACGCCGAGTTGATGCGGTTCATCCCCATGCCGGGGATGTCCACCCACAGGTCGCGCGGTATCGACATCATCTCGATCCGGCGGGCCGCCGGGGCCACCCGGGCCACGATGATGGTGTCGGAGCGCTGGCCGGGGGTGGCCGCCGACCCGCCGAACTGCTTGTTGTCGGCGTTGTTGGTGAGGGCGGAGCGGCTGTCGGAGCCGACGATCAGCAGGGTGAACGGCTTACCCGCCCCGGCCGTCCCGGCCAGGTGCGACAGCGACTCCCGGTGGATCTGGTTGAGGCGCCACTCTACGTAGCCGTAGGCGGACGCCGCCCCGATGAGGCACACCGCCACCAGCACGTTGATCCCGATGAGCGCCCGCCGGGGCCAGCGCCGTCCGGCGCCGACCCGCGCCGTGCTGACGGGGCCCCCTCCGGCCCGCCGGGGGGCCCCGGCCTGCTGCCGGCCGGCCTGGCGCCGCCGGGGCGGCGGGTCGCCTCCCCAGCCGTCGGAGTCCGGTCGGCGGTACGGGGATCGGGGTCCGGAAGGAAAGTCGGTCACGGGCTCCAGTCGGGTCGCGGCGGCGGGTGCGCCGGAAGCACACCCACACATA
>JAKAXN010000017.1 GCA_021816565.1 Actinomycetes bacterium | reverse complement strand
TGGGACAGTCACAGAAGCGGCGTGCGGCGGATGAAAATCAGGCGGATGATCGGCTCGGCCCTGCTGTGGGGGCCGGTTGCGATCGGTGGTTTCACCCTCTGGCACCCCCGTCCCGGCCCACTGGTGCCAGTCGGCTTCGCCCACGGGGCGCCGGCGACCCGGGGTAGCGTGACGACCCTGACCGGTTTCACGCGCCGGGTTCCGGCCCCCTCAGGCTTCGATGCCGACTCGCTCAGCGCCTACGAGTGGAGCGACGCCACCTGGGCGGAACCCGGCGACTACGCCGCCCGGTTCCGGGGCCTGGCCGACCTTCACGTCACCGACCTGTTCGTGGACATCACCCGGTCGGTAGGCATGCTGAAGGCCGACGACCCGGCCTTGGCCGGTTACCTGGCCAGGTTCCGCGACCTGGTGGCGCTCGGGGCCGGGAAGGGCATCCGGGTGCACGCCCTGGTGGGCGATCCGCACTGGTCGAGCTCGGACCCCTCCGGACCCTCCGAAGCTCTGCAGGTGATGACCCGTATGAGAGCCCTGACCGGGGGCCGGATGCCGGCCGGGCTCCAGTTCGACGTCGAGCCGTGGACGTTGCCGGGCTGGGCGGCCGACCAGGGTGGCGACTCCCTCGGGTTCGTGAAGATGGTGAACTCGGTAGCGGCCTCCTGGAGCGCCCTGGCCCTCCCCGGGGCGCTGGGTTTCGCCGTGCCGTTCTGGTTCGACGGGGTGGGTGGGGGAGTGCCGCAGGTCACGGTCGGCTCGACGACCGCGGATCCTCTGTCGATGGCGCTGACATCCCTGGGCCGGGTGCCCGGCTCCTACGTCAACGTGATGACCTACCGCAACCATGCCTCCGGGCCGGGCGGCACGGAGGAGGACTTCTCACCGGTGGTCCAGGCCGCGGCCCGCATGGCCTCCCCGGTCACGCTGCTGGTGGGGCAGGAGCTGGGACCCGTCAGCCCGGCGTCGACCACCTTCTACGGCACGTCGTGGGCGGCTTGGGAAGCCAGCGCCACCGCCCTGCGCTCCTTCTACCGACCGGTGGCCACCTTCGGCGGGGTGGCGGCCAACGACGTCGAGCACCTCCTGCAGCTGCACCGTTAGCACCCGCCCCGGCTGGACGGTCCCGGGCCCGGCCGGATCACCGGTCGGCGTGCCGGTGTCATGTGGCAGTGGCGGTGAACACACGGACGGTTTGAACCGGACAACGGCGCTACAGCGAGTAGATCCGGACGCCGATACGGGAAAAAGGCGCAACGCCTGGGCGCCGCCATCCAGCGAGGGACATCAGGAGGAGCAGTGCTGACATCGGTCAGACGCGGTTACGTGCACGCCACGGCGGCCGTCATCACCATCACCGGGGCCGCCTCGGCGGCCGCGGCCGTCGGCGTGATCCCCATGCCCACCCCGGCGCATACGGTCTCCACCCGGGTGGCGGCAGCCGCCCGACCTGTCACGGCCCCGGCGGTGGCGACCCCGTCGCCCATCACGCCCGGGGCCGGGTCGGCAGCCCCATCCGGCCCGGACGCCGGCCCGGTCGTGGCCGCCTCTTCGGCGGGCGGATCGAAGCAGGCGGTCGTGGCGGCCACCCCGGTGAGGCAGACCGAGGTCGTCGCACCGCCCCGCAGCGCGACCGCGCCCTCTGCCGCTCCGCAGGTCGGCGCGCCGGCTGCCCCTTCGGGCCCGGCCCGCTCAGAGGTCCCCCAGGTGGCAACTCCAGCCCCGATAGCGGTCACCACCGTCCCGGCCACCACCGTGCCGGCCACCACCGTCCCGACCCCGACCTCGATCCGACCGACCACCGCTTCTCCCACGACGGCCGTCTCCGGGCCGGCGCCGCGCACCCAGCCCAGCGCCGCTGCGGTGCAGCAGGCCATCGCCGGTCTGGGGGCGTACGTGCAGTCGGTGATCAGCCCGACCCCGTCGCAGGTGGCCCAGGTCGGAAACCTGGTGTGTACGGCGTTCGACCAGGGGCACACCTACAGCCAGGTGGCGCAGCAGGTCCAGAGCGAGCTGACCAGCCTCCCGCTCACCACCGTCCGGCCGGGCGCGTCGGCCTACGTGGTCGCCACCACCGTCGACCTCTACTGCCCGGCCTACGCCCCCAAGGTGGGCTGAGCGGATCCATGACAGGACTGGCACAGGACTCCGCTCCGCCCGGGACGGCTCCGGAGGGATCCGACGCCCCGGGCCCGATCGTGCTCGAGGTCGACGGGCTCAGCGCCCACGCCCCCGACGGGACCCGGCTGCTCGACGATGTCACCTTCCGGGTGGAGAAAGGCTCGCTGATCGGGATCGCCGGCCCCACCGGCGCCGGCAAGTCCAGCCTGGTCCGGGTGCTCACCGGGGCCATCTCCGCCACCTCCGGGCGGGTGCTGGTGGGCGGCGTCCGGCTCGACGACGAACCGTCCCTCCGGCGCCGGATCGGGCTGGTACCCCAGGAGAACGTGCTGCACAACCAGCTCCGGCTGCGCCGGGCCCTCGGGTACGGAGCGGCCCTGCGCCTGCCCCCGGACACGCCGGCGAACGAGAGGGACGGCCGGGTGGGCCACCTGCTCGTGGAGCTCGGGCTCCACCGGCACTCTTCGGTGAGGATCGGGTCCCTGTCCGGTGGGCAGCGCCAGCGGGCCAACGTGGCCATGGAGATGATCGCCGACCCCGACATCCTCATCCTGGACGAGCCCACCTCCAGCCTCGATCCCGGCTACGAGAAGACCGTCCTGCGGATCCTGCGTCGCCTGGCCGACCGGGGACACTCGGTCCTGACCGTGACCCACAGCGTGGCCGCACTCATGGAGTGCGACCGGGTGCTCTTTCTCTCCGCCGGGGGCCAGCAGGCCTATTTCGGGCCGCCCTCGGAGGCGCTCGCCTACTTCGGCTGCGGGGATCCCTCCGACCTGTTCAGAGACCTCGACGATGTGGCTGACCGGCGGTGGGGCTACCGGTTCCGGGCCAGCCGGGACTTCCACCGCTACGCCGCTGTTTCCGGTGGGGCGACCCCGCCGGCCCGCTCCGAGGTGCACCCGGTCCCGGCTGCGGCCCGCCAGCTGCTCACCCTGGTCCGGCGGGGAGCGGAGCAGATCCTCTCCGACCGCCGGCACTCGGCCATGCTCGCCGTGCAGGGGGCGGTCCTGGGATTCCTGCTCCTGACCTTCCTCGGCGCCGACGGGCTGACCCCGGTGAGAGGCCATCCGCTGGCCGGGCCGCAGCTGGCCGCGGTGACCGGGGTGGCCCAGCTGCTGGCCCTCACCGTCGTGTGGCTGGGGCTGGCCAACTCCGTTCGGGAGATCGTCAAGGAGAGACGTACCGTCGAGCGGGAACACAGCGCCGGGCTCTCCCTGCGGGCCTATCTGGGCTCCAAGTTCATCGTGCTCGGCTCCATCTCGGTGATCGAGGCGGCGATCCTGTCGGTCATAGCCACCGCCCGGCAGAACGCCCCGGCCAGAGGAGCGGTGCTGGGCTCCGGCACCATCGAGCTCATGGTGGCCCTGGCCGCCGCCGGCCTGGCCTCCACCGCTCTCGGCCTCCTGCTGTCGGCGGTGGTCCGATCCCCGGACAAGGCGCTGGCCGGGCTGCCGGTGGTGGTGGTGGCCGAGTTCGTGCTCTCGGGCCTGCAGCCGGCGGTCAGGTGGGTGCCCGGCCTGGACCACCTCCACGATCTGGCCTCCTCGTACTGGGCCATCCAGGCGGTCCGGGCGACCGTTACGGGGCGCCCGGGCGCATGGTGGACGGCGCTGGCCGCTCAGGCCGTCTTCGTCGTGGTCTCCCTGGCGGCGGGCTCGGCGCTCCTCGGTCGGGGCCTGCGTCCCGGACTCCGGCCGGTCCCGTTCACCCCCAGACTTGCGGTCGCCGGGTGGCAACGGTGGTCGCACTCCGTAGCCGCCAGCCGGATGGCCATGAGGACGGCGGCCGTGGGGCTGGCCGCCCTGGTCGCCGCCGGGTCAGCGGTGGCCACCGAACTCCAGCCGGCCCTCACCCGGGCCGCCCTGCCTGCACCCTCAGACCCGGCCCGGGACGCCACCCATCCGGCCGCCGCTGCCAGCTCCGCCGGGACGGGTCGCCCGACCGTTTCCGGAACGGCCCAGGGGTCCGTCGCCGTGGCGTCCCCCGCCGCGGAGGTCCGGGTGGTCCCCGGTACGTCCGGGGTGGCGGGGCCGCGGCCGGCACCTGCGCCCCGGACCTCCCGCACGCCCGCCGAGATCACGACAGCCGGGACCTCAGCGGTGCCCTCCGCTGCTCCGGCATCCGCGAGCCGGGTCCCCGTCGCCCAGGTGAAGGCCGACCCGGCCGGCCTCCCGCCGGCGGTTGCCGTCCCGCCGGCGTCAGCGGGAAGGCTGCCGGTGGCTGCCGTCCCGCCGGTCACGCCCGTCGTGGCCACGCTGCCCACCCCGCTCAGCGCCGGACCGGCGCAGACGGCGCCCGTCGCTGCGGTGCCCGCCCCCACCCCGGCCACCGCAGTGCCCCCCGGCTCGTTCACCCCCCTGACGGCTCTCTCGCCGCTCGTCGCGGCGGAGCAGGCCATGGCCGCGGCCGTGGCCGAGGCCTGGGGAGCCCGGGTCCAGCAGGCGATCTGGGGCAGCCAGCCCCGCTACCAGCCGGTCCCGGGGGTGGCGGCATCCAGTTGACGCGGCGATCAGCCGAGTCCGGGCGGTGGCCGGAGGCCTACGGCGCTGCGGTGGTCCGGATCATCACCTGGCTGAGCGGGGCCCACTCCTCCTCGGCGGGGTACCAGGTCCAGCCCTCGTCGCCGCAGTTGTCCTCCTCCTGGGCGGTCACCTCCCCGCCGGGAGGCCACGGCCGGTACCGCAGCCGGTACTGCCCCTGCCCGTCGGCCAGCTTGCGGACATCGACTCGCACCAGCACCGTCCGCCCGGCCTGTGAACCAAGGCCCACGGCGTGGGCGGTGAGGGCGCCTTCGGGGTAGGACTCCTCGCAGCTGCCGTTCGACTGCTGGCCGGGCTGGTGCTGCCATACCCGGCACCAGTCCGTGGCGGTCAGCGTCGCAGGCCCCTGGCCGAAGACCAGGCTGCCCGTGGCGTGGGCGACCGAGTCGGTCTCCACGTTGAGGATCATCTTCTGTGCTTCCCGCGCCGCCTGCCCGTTGGCGTGGCCTATCACCACCAGGTTGGGATCGGCCCGGCCGCTGCACATGCCCGGCAGCTGCGACGAGTCGGCCGCCGCCGCAGGTCGGGCCGCGACCGACGACGCTCCGGCCGCCGCGAAGGCCACGGAGACCAACAGAGCGGCCACTTTCCTACGCATCCGGGGTCCTCCCTCGTGATCGTACGACTGCGTACCCATCGAGGCTGGGCCGGAGACCGTGCCGATCACAGAGGCCAAGGTCCCGGCCGCCGACCATAAGCAACAACTGAACCACTGTCTGGTTGTGCTATGGTGTCGCCGTGAGTTCCCTTCCGTCGCCGCTACCCGACGCTCTGGTCGAGTTGATCGCCCACCAGTTCCGGGTCCTGGGCGAGCCGAGCAGGATCAAGCTGCTCGACGTCCTGCGCAGCGGCGCGGCCACGGGAGCGGACCTGCAGACCGCCACCGGCTTCTCCCAGCAGAACGTGTCCAAGCATCTGGGCATCCTGCTGGAAGCCGGGATGGTGAGGCGGGTGAAGGAGGGCAACCGCTCCTTCTATTCGATCGCCGACGAGCGGCTCTTCGATCTCTGCGACCAGATCTGCGGGACCCTGCGGCGGCAGGTCACCCAACTCGAAGCCCTGTTGCTGCCCCTCGAAGGAGAACCAGCCCGATGACCCGAACCGCCCCCTACGCCGCCCCCGGTGTGACCGTCCGGCCCGCCCCCCGCTGGCCCCTCGAGCGTGTCCTGTTCGCCATGGCCGGCACCGTCACCCTCGTCTCGGCCCTCCTGGCGGCCACCGTGTCGCGGTGGTTCCTGGTCCTCACCGCTTTCGCCGGGTTCAACCAGTGGCTCTACGTGGTGGCCCGGGCCTGTCCCGTCTCCATCCTGCTCAAGCGGACCTGTCGCCTGCAGTCGTCGGTGTACCCGGCAACCGACGCCCCCCGGGCCTGACCGGAGGCCGGGGGTGGTGGGCCGAACGGCCCTGCCCCCGGCCGCCCCGGGACCGTAGCGTCCGGAGCGGGCCCCGAATCGGGGTGGTGAGATGCGAGACATCATTCCGGGCGACAACCGCCACGACGACCAGGATCTCCACGACGACCAGGGCCGCCAGCCGGCCGAGGCGGTCCGCTTCGAGGCGGTCCGCTACAGCTACGGGCACCACGAGGCCCTGCGGGGCATCGACCTGCGGGTCGGGCGCGGGGAGACGGTCGCCCTCCTGGGACCCAACGGGGCCGGCAAGTCCACCACCCTGTCGCTCCTGCTCGGGCTGCTGAGACCCCAGACCGGCACGGTGGAGGTGCTCGGCACCCGGCCCCGCACCGCCGTCGCCCAGGGCCGGGTCGGGGCCATGCTGCAGACAGGTTCGGGTGCCGGCCTCCCTCCGGGGGTGCGGGTCGGCGCGGCGCTGCAGATGGTCCGGCGCCTCTATCCCCGTCCCGCCCCCTACGACCTGATCGTGGAGCGGGCCGGCATCGGATACCTGCTGGACCGGCCGGCCACCCGGCTCTCCGGCGGCCAGGCCCAGAGCGTCCGCTTCGCCATCGCCATCGCCGGCGATCCCGACCTGGTGTTCCTCGACGAACCCACCGCGGCCATGGACATCGTCGGCCAGCGGGCCTTCTGGAGGATGATCCGGCAGTTCTCCCGGGAAGGCCGGACGACCCTGTTCGCCACTCACCATCTCCACGAGGCCGACGAGGTCGCCGACCGGGTGGTGGTGATCAACGGGGGCCGGGTGGTGGCCGACGGCCCCGGCGCGGCCCTGAAGGCCGCCGTGGCGGCCCGCCAGATCCGGTTCCGCTGCGACTGTCCCGACCCGGCGATGCTCGATCAACTCGAGGGTGTCACCGAAGTGGACGTCCACGGCAGCTCCGTCACCATCGCCTCCCTCGACGCCGACGCCACCGTGCGGGCCCTGGTCGCCCACCGGGTCGGCTTCCGCGACATCGAGGTCAGCTCCCCGGGCCTGACCGAGGCTTTCGTGGCGCTGACCCAGGGCGATCCCTCCGGGGCCGAACCCTCGGGGGCCGAATCCTCCGGGCGCGGGGCCGGTCCGGCATGAGCGGCCTGGCCGCCTTCGCCCGCTTCGAGGTGGGCCGCCTGCTGAGCAGCTGGAGGTTCCTGCTCATCACGGTGGGGTTCCCGGTGGTCTTCTACATGCTGTTCCTCGGCGACCACCGCGAGGGTGAGCTGATAGGTGGGACCGTCGAGTGGCGGGTGTACCTGATGATCTCCATGTGCTCGTTCGGGTCGCTCGTCGGCGGGCTGACGGCGGCCGGTGGCCGGCTGTCGGCGGAGCGGTCCTCGGGCTGGGCCCGCCAACTCAAGGTCACGCCTCTGCCGGCCTGGTCCTACGTGGCGACCAAGGTGGCGGCGACCATGGTCGTCATCGCCCCGGTGATCGTCCTGGTCGAGGTGGTGGGGGCGACCTTCGGAGGGGTGGTGCTGCCGGCCGGGACGTGGGTGGGGCTGGCCGCGGTGATGTGGCTGGGGGCCCTGCCGTTCGCCGTGCTCGGAGTCCTCATCGGCTTCTCGGTGCACGCCGAGACGGCGTTCCCCGTGGTGACCGCGCTCATGTTCCTGCTCGGGTACTTCGGAGGGCTGTTCACCCCGGTCACCTCCATGCCCGACACCCTCCAGACCGTGGCGCGGGCGCTGCCCAGCTTCCACCACGCCGCCATGGGGGTGGGCGTGGCCGACGGCCGGGGGATAGCCGCGGAACACTGGCTGGTCCTGGCCGGCTACGTCGTGGCCCTGGGCGCCGCCGTCATCTTGAAGCACCGCCTCGAGGAGTCCCGGGGCCTGGCTTGACCGGGGAAGCCGGCGGGGCGAGCGCCGTCCCCGGCCGGCCGGGGACGGACCGGTCCTTGGCCCGGTACATGGCGGCGTCGGCCTGGTGGAGCAGGCTCTCGGCCGCCTGGTGCAGGCTCCCCGGCCGGCCCGGCTCCGGGGCGGCGCAGGCGATGCCGATGCTGGCCGTCACCACGTAGCTCCGGCCGTCCACTGCGATCGGCCGGCCTATCGCCTCGCCGATGCGGGCCGCCATCCCGGCCGCCAGTTCGGGAGTCGACGGGGCGGGGCATCCGGGCATCTGGTGGGTCCAGGGCTCGACTATCACCAGGAACTCGTCCCCGCCCACCCGGGCCACCGCCTCGGTGTCACCGACCACCTCGACCACCCGGCGGGCCGTCTCCGCCAGCACCCGGTCCCCGGCCGCATGGCCGCCCGTGTCATTGACCGTCTTGAAGCCGTTGAGGTCGCAGAAGAGCACGGCCATGTCCCGACCCAACGCGGCGGCGTCGCCCAGGGCCCGGTCCAGCCGGTCCACCAGGCGGGCCCGGTTGGGCAGGCCGGTCAGGTAGTCGTGGCCGGCGGCGTGGACGAGGCGTTGCTGCGCCTCCATCACGTCGGTCACGTCGCGGACGACGGCCAGGATCTCCACCACCCGCCCCTTCCCGGTCCGGGTGGAACGGGGTCATGCGGTGGCTCAACCACCGCCACCCGCCCGGCCCGCCCGCGACGCGGGCCTGGGTCTGGACGGTCCTCCCGTCGTCGATACCGGCCACCGCGGCCACGGTGTCGAGCAGGCCGGGGCGGTCCTCGGGGTGGGCGGACGAGACGATGCTTTCGAAGCCGCCACCGGTGAGGGTGGCCCGGTCGATGCCCATGGGCGCTCCGCCCGGCGAGAGGTAGATCAGCTCCCCGGTGCGGAGGTCGGCGACGAAGGTGAAATCGGGGGTGGCGGACAGTACGGCGCTGAGGAAGGCGTTGGCTTCCTGAGCCTCGCGCTGGGCCTCGGCCAGCCGCTGGTGCTCGTCCACCAGCCTGCGGCCGGCTGTGCGTTCGGCGGTGACGTCGTTCAGCGCCGCCACCGCCCCGAGCACCCCACCGTCGGGCCCGGTGATGCGCCGGGCCCGTACCAGCAGCTCCCGGTGCGGCCCGCCGGCCGGTCCGGCCAGCACCTCCAGGTCGGAGATGTCCTCCCCCCGCAGCGCCCTCATGAGGGGGTAAGCGTGCGGTTCCAGCCTCCGGCCATCCCCGTCGAAGACGTCTATGCGGGTCTCGAGGGAGTGCATCGGATCGCCCGCCACGCTGCCTTCCAGGCCGAACAGCTCCCGCTCGGCCCGGTTGTTGACCACGAACGTGCCGGCGGCGTCGCACGACACGATGCCGACCCCGATGGTCTCGAGGAGAGCGTCGGTGAAACCCTGCCGCCGGGCCAGTTCGTCGCTGGTTGCGGCCAGCTCGGCCGCGACCGGCCCGGCGCACATCCGGTCCCGGATGGCGCCCAGCACCGACACGCCCGCCGAGCCGATCGAACGCAGAGCCCGCCGGGCGGTTCCACCGGCACGAAACGATGTGCGAGCCCCCACGCCGCCGACAGGCTAACCGGTGCCGATCCTCCGGGGAAGCGTCAGGTGCACAACAGGCCCAGCGTCACCGAGATCGGGGCGGTGGCGGTGGATGGTGGACCCTCCCAGTAGGTGCCCACCACGGCCGTGACCTCGTAGGTGACGGTCACGGTGCCGAGGGTGGGGGACGTCCACGAGGTGCCGGTCACCCCGCTGGCGGCGGAGGTGTAGCCGGAGCCGGTGGACTGGTAGACGTTGTAGCTGGAGGCCCCGGCTTCGGCGTTCCAGCTCACGGTGACGGTGTCGGCGATCAGGCCGCAGCTGGCGCTCACCCCCGTGGGGGCGAGAGGGGCGGTCCCGGCGGTCGCCTGGCCCCCGCTGGAGCCGACCACCGCGACGGCCCACACGGCCCACACCGGCTGCGGGACGGCCGGGAGGGCCCCGAATGCCGCGCCGGAGAGGGCGGCCAGCAGCCCGACCGCCCAGCGCGCCGGGCCCGGGCTCCCCGGCCCCGGGCGCGCCGGGGCCCGCCGGAGGTCACCGGGCGGGCGGCGGCACATCGGGGCCCCGGTCAGCGTGGCCAGCGGGCCGGCCCGCGATCAGTAGGTGTCGGTGGTCGGGCTGGTGGTGGCCGTCGCAGCCCCGCCGGTGGCGGTGACGCCGATCAGGGCGGGCATCGAGAAGTACTTGCCCTCGCACGCCGAAGGCGCCGACGCTCCCATCACGGCCTCGTTGGTGAGGGTGACGACCAGGCTCCCGGCCGCCGGCACCACCAGGGCGGTGGTCAGGGCCACCGAGGTGCCGCTGGTGGCGGTGGAGAGGTTCCAGGTAACCGTGCTGGCGGTGGAGTCGCAGCCCGTGGCCGCGGTCGACAGAGCGCTGTCGGTGTAGCCGGTGGCGTAGACGGTGTCGGCCGGCAGTTGCAGGGCCGTGATGGTCACCGGGAAGGCGTTGGGGTTGTTGATGCTGGCCACCACGTCCCCGTTGCCTCCCGGGTAGAGGAGATTGCCGGCCGCCGGGGAGGCCGAGGCGGTGATGGTCAGGTTCTGCACCGAGGCGGCCTGGGCCTCGCCACCGGTGGTGCCCGACGTCAGGCTCACCGTCCAGTTGGCCGCAGCGTAGGCCGCGTCGAACGCCAGGACCAGGCCCGCGGTTGCTGCGATGGCCCTGCCTGCGCGCGCACTCAGTCGAAATGCCACGACCTGCTCCTTTCGGACATTCTCCCGGGGTGCCCCTTGCCGAGCCCGGGATGGGTTCCTCTGCCTCTTCGCATTTCGTCGGACCACCGGGCGTTTCTCTTGAGACGGCGGGAACCGGCCGGAGGCCAAATGATCACAGTGGGCGGTCTGCGGGGCTGCGGGGTGCGCATCCGGACTAGTCACCGTCCCCGGTACGTGTACGCGTGGTGGCACGCACGGCGCGACCGGCCCCTGCTCTCAGCGCGACCACTTCAGCGGGCCGGCCGGGGGCCCGAGAACCTTCATCGGCGGGTGCTCCCCCTCCCCCGATTCCGCCCGCCGAATGGAGCTCTTTGCCCTAACCCCAGGGTTGTACCGTCTGCACCTCGTACGGACCGTCTAAGTCCCGGCCTGCAGCCCCCGAGCCCCAGGGCCCGGTCCGGCCCCGGCCGCGAGCCGCATGCGACAAGGCGGTTGCCCGCACTCCACCAACACCGGACGCAGCCCCCGGGCTGCCTTCTCCAGGAGGCGTGAGATGCGCAAGCACCACACCATTCGCACGTCCGGGCGGGTCACGGTCCGCCCATCCCGGCGCCCGGTCGCCGACGTCCTTTCCGGAGCGGCCCTCACCGGCGCTCTTCTGATCAGCCTGCACGCCGGCGGAGCCGGCAGCACCCGTACCACTTCCGCCGCCCCGCCCGCCCGGGTGGGGGGCGAGCGGATCTCGCTCGTGAGCGCGGTGAGCGCCACCGGGCGGATCTGGGTGGCCTCCAGCGACGGCCACGTGACCTCCCCCAACGGTTCCCCCGTCTACGGGCAGCTGTCCACCGCCCCATCGAGCCCCATCGTGGCCGCCGCCTCCACTCCGGACGGCAACGGCTACTGGCTGGTCGGTGCCGACGGCGGGGTGTTCGCCTTCGGTGATGCCGCTTTCCACGGTTCCACCGGGGGTATCCGGCTCAACGCCCCGATAGTGGGCATGGCCCCGACCCCCGACGGGCGCGGCTACTGGCTGGTGGCCCGCGACGGGGGGATCTTCACCTTCGGTGATGCCGGGTTCCACGGTTCCACCGGGGGTATCCGGCTCAACGCCCCGATAGTGGGCATGGCCGCCACCCCCGGCGGGGCCGGCTACTGGCTGGTGGCCTCCGACGGGGGGATCTTCGCCTTCGGTGATGCCGGGTTCCACGGTTCGACCGGGGGTATCCGGCTCAATGCCCCGGTCGTGGCCATGGCCGCCTCCCCCTCGGGGCACGGCTACTGGCTGGTCGGCTCCGATGGGGGGGTCTTCGCCTTCGGTGACGCCGCCTTCCACGGTTCGCTGGGAGGCGCCCCGCCGGCCTCCCCTCTCCGGGGCATGGCCGCCGACCCGGCCGGGGGCTACTGGCTGTTCGGGGCCGGCGGCGCGGCCTATCCCTTCGGCCCGACCGGAGCCCGCCCGTCGGTGGCGGTGGCCGCATCCAATGTCGTGGTCACGGTGGCCGCGGCCAACAGCCCGGTCCCCTCGCCCGGGGCCCGGGCGCTGGCCTTCGCCGAGGCCCAGATCGGCAAGCCGTACGTCTGGGGGGCGTCGGGTCCGGGCAGCTACGACTGCTCCGGCCTGACCGAGGCTTCCTGGGCGGCGGCCGGGGTGCCGCTGGCCCGGGTGGCGTCCAGCCAGTTCAACGACGGGGTCCACGTCCCGCTGTCCGCCGCCGCCCCGGGAGACCTGGTCTTCTGGTCCAGCAACGGCACCGCCGCGGGCATCTATCACGTGGGCATATCCCTGGGGAACGGCCAGATGGTCGACGCCGCCAAGCCCGGCACCGCCGTCCGGGTGGAGGCCATGTGGCCGGGGGCCTATCCACTGGCCACCCGGCCCTGAAGCCGGTCCGGGCCTGAGGCCTCCCGGGGGTCCACCCCGGGACGCCTCAGGCCGGTGGGCCGGAGGGGGCGGGCTCGGGAGCGGCCCGCTCCGGTGAGTCCATGCCCCCGAACAGGGCCCCGTAGGCCAGGGCGTTGACCACCTGGAGAGCGCCGGCCAGGAGGAGCGGGGCGGCCAGCGCCACCTCGTCGAAGAGATAGCCGGCTATCACCTGCGACCCGGCCTGCGTGCCCTGGGCCGGGAGGTTGGAAAGCGAAGCCACGCTGGCCCGCTCCGCCGGGTCGGCCACCGACTGGGTGAACGACTGGCGCAGCGGCAGACCCAGGCGCTGCACCAGCATGCGCAGCAGGTACACCCCACCGGCCACGATGAACGACGGGGCCAGCGCCATGGGGATCAGCAGCGCCCCCTGCAGCAGGCGTATCGCCACGATGGCCCTGACTGTCCCGAACCGGCGGCCCACTCCGGCCGCGGTGAGGGCCGACACCAGGGTGGCCACGTTGATCACGGCGAAGAGGATCCCTATCTGGCCCGGGCTGGCACCGAACCGGCGGTGGAACCAGTAGCTGATGAACGGTCCCAGCAGTCCGATGGCCATCCCGTTGATCCCGTTGGTGATCCAGAACCGCCACAGGACGTCCCACGACCGGCGGGGCAGCACCAGCCGGATGCGGCGGGTCCCGGCCTGCCGGGTCCGGGGCGGTTCCCTCAGCCCCAGGGCCAGCAGCCCGGCCACCGCCGCGCAGCCGGCGGCGGCCAGGAACGCCGGTCGGTAGGCGGCGGTGGCTCCCGCGCCGTGCGCCCCGCCGTGGGCCAGCCCGGCCATCAGGCCCCCGGCCAGGGCGCCCAGGGAGGCGACGAACGACAGCCGCCCGAACGCGTCGGTGCGGTGCCGGGCCCCCACGGTCTCGGCCACGAACGCGCTCTCAGCGGGCTGGTAGGGGCCCACGTTGCCGGCGCCGGCCCCGGCCCCGCGCCCGAAGCTGCCCAGGGCGGCGAAGACGAACAGCATGACCGGGGCCCGGTCGGTGGCGAACACCACCGCGGCCAGGGCGGCCATCAGGGGCAGGGCCACCAGGAACGGGCGGCGACCCAGGGCGTCGGAGGCCAGTCCGATGAAGGTGGTCATGACCGCCGAGGCCAGCGTCACGCCCAGGAACAGCAGGCCCAGCTCCACCGCGGAAAAGCCCTCCGCCGCCAGGTACAAGGCGGTGACCACGCCGGCCACGGCCCGTCCGGCGCTCATGAACCCCCGGGCGGTCAGGACGATGGCCACGTTGCGGTCCACCCATGGAGGTCGGATGGCAGCGACGATTCCCGACCGCGACGGCATGGCTCGCAGCACGCTACCGGCGATCTCCCGAAGGCCGTGCTCGGGCGGTGCGACTGCCGGGTGCTCGACCCGGCGTCAGCTCTCCGGGTGCCAGTCCCCGAGGGCGTCGAACTGCTGGAGGGTCAGCGACCGGCGGACGCCCCGACGGGGGCGGAGGACATGTCGAGGCACTGGCCCCGGTCACCGAAGGTGGCGTCGAGCAGGTCGAGCACGTAGTTCTGGCGGATCCGCCACGGCGCCACCGGACCCTGCTTGGGCAGGACGGAGGTGGCGCGGGTCACGTAACCCGACGTGAGGGGCAGGAACGGCTGGGCCTCCATCCCCTCCGCCGACGGGCGGGGCACCACCCGGAGCGCGCCCCGCCGACGCATGCGGCGCAGGAGCCGGCAGACCGCCCTCGAGGTGAGGTCCGAGCGGAGGGTCCACGAGGCGTTGGTGTAACCGAAGCAGAAGGCCAGGTTGGGGACGCCGCTCAGCATGAACCCCCGGTAGACGAACCGGTCGGCGGGGTCCACGGCCTCACCGTCGACGGACAGGTTGATGCCCCCACAGGTCACCAGCTCCAAACCGGTGGCCGAGACGATGACGTCGGCCTCGATGTGGCGGCCGGAGGCCAGCTGGATCCCGTCCGGGGTGAAGGTCTCGATGTGATCGGTGACGAGCGACATGGTCCCGGCTTTCAGCGCCTCGAAGAAGTCGCCGTCGGGTACCAGGCACATGCGCTGATCCCACGGCCGGTAGGTGGGGGTCAGATGGGTGCCGAGGTCGAAGTCCTCGGGCAGGGCCGCGGCGGCCTGCTTGAGGATCATCCGCTTGGCGACCTCCGGGCGGCGCTGGCACAGCTGGTAGAAGGCGGTGCCGCGGGCCACGTTCTTCCAGCGCAGCGCCCCGTGGGCCATCCGCGGGGGCAGCCGCCGCTTGACCTTCTCGGCCATCGGGTCCACTGAGGGGGCGGAGACGATCCAGGTGGGGGTGCGTTGGAGGATGGTGACGGAGGCGGCGTCGGATGCCATGGCCGGCCCCAGGGTGACGGCGGTGGCCCCGCTGCCGATGATCACCACCTTCTTCCCCGAGTAGTCCAGATCCTCGGGCCAGTGCTGGGGATGGACCAGCGCCCCGGTGAAGGACCCCCGGCCCGGGAACTCCGGGAAGTGACCCCGGTCGTAGCGGTAGTAGCCCGAGCAGAGGTAGAGAAAGTTGCAGGTGATGCGGCTGGACCCTGCCGCGCCGTCCGGTCCGGACCGCTCGACGTCGAGGGTCCAGCGGTTGTCGGCCGAGGACCACGAGGCGCCCACCACCCGGTGGCCGTAGCGGATCCGCCCGTCGATGCCGTTCTCGGCCGCGGTCCGGCGGATGTAGCGCAGGATGGACGGGCCGTCGGCGATGGACTTGGCGTCGTCCCAGGGGCGGAACGGGTAGCCCAGGGTGTACATGTCCGAATCCGATCGGACGCCGGGGTAGCGGAACAGGTCCCAGGTGCCGCCCATGGACTGGCGGCCCTCCAGGATGGTGTACGACCGGTCGGGGCACATGGTCTGCAGCCGGTAGGCGGCCCCCACCCCGGACAGTCCGGCTCCGACGATGACGACGTCCAGGTGTTCGGCCACGGATTCAACCCCCCGAGCTTGCTATCGCTGTTAACCCACCAGCGTAGCCCCGGTCCCCGGGTCCGGCCCGGCCGGCGCAGACTGGCCGGGTGCTGATAGTCGATGCGGCCAATGTGGTCGGCTCCCGGCCCGACGGGTGGTGGCGGGACCGGCCTGGGGCGGCGGCCCGGCTGATCGCCCAGCTGGGCGACGCGGTCGCCGCCGGCCGACTGATCGGCCCGGATCTGCCCGTCACCGTGGTGCTCGAGGGCCGGGCCCGGGCCGCCGACCCGGCACCGGTGCCCGGGGTGGCGGTGGTCCGGGCGGCGGGCTCGGGCGACGACGCGGTGGTGGCCGCCACGGGCGATGCAGCCGGCGATCAGCCCGTAGCGGTGGTGACCGCCGACCGGGCCCTGGCCGGGAGGGTGCGCTCTGCCGGCGGGGAGGTCCGGCCGCCCGCCTGGCTCCTCGGCCTCCTCGCCGGTGTTTAGCAAGCTTGACAAAAAGAGTTAGGCACACCTAACTTCGGTTGTCGTGACCACGACCGCCGCCCCGGGCACCGATGCCGCCGTAGTCGCCGAGCGCACCACGACCCGCCGGGCCCTGACCGCCCGCCGGCCCGGCCTGCTGGCCGTGTGGGGCCCCGGTCTCATCGTGATGCTGGCCGACACAGACGCCGGCAGCCTGATCACCGCGGCCCAGTCGGGGGCCCGCTGGGGCTACGCCATGGTCCTGCCCCAGGTGGTGCTCATCCCCATCCTCTACATGGCCCAGGAGATCACGGTCCGGCTGGGCGTGGTCACCGGCCGGGGCCACGGCGAGCTGATCCGGGAGCGCTTCGGTCCGGCCTGGGCCTACCTTTCGGCGGCCACGCTGCTTCTCTCGGCGGTGGGCGCCCTGCTCACGGAGTTCGCCGGGGTGGCCGGGGTGGGGCAGCTGTTCGGTGTCTCGAAGTGGGTGACCGTACCGGTGGCCACCGCAGCCCTGGTCGGGGTGGCGTTCCTGCGGGGCTACAGCCGGGTGGAGCGGGTAGGCATCGTGGTCGGCCTGGCCGAGCTGGCGTTCATCCCGGCCATGGTCCTGGCCCACCCCTCCGGGCACCAGCTGCTCCACGGGCTGGGCTCGGCACCGTTCGGCCGTGGCTCCTACACCCGCCTGGTGGCCGCCAACATCGGGGCGGTCATCATGCCGTGGATGGTCTTCTACCAGCAGGGCGCGGTGATCGACAAGGGCATCACCGCCGACCAGCTGCGCCAGGAGCGGCGCGACACCGCAGTGGGCAGCGTGGTCAGCCAGGCCATCATGATCGCGGTGGTGGTCGCCCTGGCGGCCACCGCCTTCGGCGCCCGGCGCGGCGCCGCTCTGGAGACGGTCGGCCAGATCGCCGCCTCGCTGACCCCCGCCCTCGGTTCCGGCCCGGCCGACGCCCTGGTCGGGGCCGGGGTGCTGGGCGCCGCCCTGGTCGCCGCCCTGGTGGTGTCGCTGGCCGGGGCGTGGGGGCTGTCGGAGGTCTTCGGGTGGCGCCACAGCCTCAACGACGGGCTCAACCGCCGCAACGCACCGTTCTACCTGACCTACTCGGTGGCCCACGTCGCCGGGGCGGTGCTGGTGCTGGCCAGCGTCGATCTGGTCGGCCTGGCCGTCGACGCAGAGGTGATGAACGCCCTCCTCCTGCCGATCGTCCTGGGCTTCCTCCTGCTGCTCGAGGCCCGAGCCCTCCCCGAGGCCTACCGCATGCGGGGCTGGTACCGCTGGATCGCCACCGGCCTGTGCCTGGTGGTCATGGGCTTCGGCCTGTACCTGGTGCCGGCCAGCCTCGGCTGGTAGCCGCGACGACATGTTTACCGGTCGGTCGGCCGGTTCACGGCTCCACCACGACCTTGCCCACCCGCCCGGATTCCACCGCCTCCTGGGCGCCGACCACGTCGCGCAGCGGGAACAACGTCAGCGGCAGCTCCGTCAGGTCCCCCGCCGCCACCGCCGCGGTGACGTCGTCGGCGGCGCGCAGCAGGTCCGCCCTGGGCACGCCGCAGAGGAGGACGAAGCGCAGGGTCACGTTGGCCGACATGCACCGCCGGACCGGCAGCTGCGGGTCCTGCGGCGTGGCCGCGTAGGTGACCACCACCGTCGAGGGGCCGGCCAGGCCCAGGTCCAGGTCCAGGTTGGCCTCCAGGTTGACCTCCACGATGCGGTCCACGACCGGGGCGAAGTCCCGCAGGCGGCTGAGCGCGTCCGGCTCGCGGTAGTTGACCACCAGGTCGGCTCCGGCGGCGGCCGCCAGCTCCGCCTTCTCGGGGCTGCTCACGGTGGTGGCGACCCGGGCACCGGCCCGCCGGGCCAGCTGGATGGCGAAGTGGCCCACGGCCCCGGCGCCGCCGGCCACCAGGACCGCGGCCCCGTCGAGCGGCCCGTCGGCGAACAGGCACCGGTGGGCGGTCATGGCCGGAACGCCGAGGCAGGCACCGAGGCCGTCGGCGGCCCCGTCAGGGAGGCGCACGGCCTGCTCGGAAGGCACGACGCACCACTCGGCGGCGGTGCCCCACTTGCCCACGGCGGCCATCCACAGCCACACCCGCTCGCCCACCCGGCCGGCCGGGACCCCGGCGCCCACGGCGTCGATGGTGCCGGCCCCGTCCTGGTGGGGGACCTGGAACCCGTCGATGGAGCGGGGGGTGAGGCCGGCCCGGGTCTTGACGTCCGTCGGGTTGACCCCCGACAGCGAGACCCGCACCCGGACCTCCCCCGGTCCCGGCTCGGGGCGGTCCACCTCCTCGACCCGCAGGACCTGCCGGGCCTCGCCGGTCGTGGTGTAGATGGCAGCGCGCAATGGATCTGTCCTTTCATCCCGGTTGAGGTCGCCGGCCGGCCCCTTCCCGGCAATCCTGCCCGAGGCAACCGATCGGCTATCCGTGGGTTATTGCCGGCTGCCGGGTAGTTACCCTCCAGACGGAAGGGTTGGGAGCCGATGGATGTGGGCGTGTTGATAGCAGCGGTGCTGACAGTGGTGGGCCTGGCCCTGCTGGGCTGGCGGGCGCTCTGCGATCTGGGCGCCATCGAGGACCGGCTCGACTGTGACGGGTCGTTCCCGGGGACCCCGGTGGCCTCCCGACCGATGCTGACGCTGGTCCAGCCCCCTCCGGCCGCGTAGGAGGAGGGCTCTCAGCGGAGGGTGACGGCTCCGGCGGCGCAGAGGGCCACCGCCCCCACCGTCAGCCAGGTGGCCATGTCCCCGACGCGCCCGGAGTGGATCGCCTTCAGTACCCGCAGGGGCGGCAGGACGACTCTGGTCAGCGACCCGTGGGCCCGGGCCCTCGACCACGCCAGGCTGGCAGCGGCCAGCCCCAGGGCCCCGGCGGTGGTCGCAGCCCCGTAGGCCCACGACCCGGCGGTGGGGTGGAACACCGGGAGGCGGCTCGCCGGCGGGGGATAGCGGCCGCCGATCACCTCGGCGATGTAACCCGGCAGGTCCAGGAACTGCCGTCCGGCCTCGGTGGCGTAGCCGGCCAGATGGGGTGCGAAGGCCATGCCGAAGCCGGCGACCAGAAGGGCCCCGGCCGGCAGGAGGCTGGCCGTGCTGATGCGGCTCTCCTCCTGCGGCTCGCCCTCCTCCGGCTCGTCGGGCTGGGCGGAGGTCAGCAGCGGGTCCCGGTCGCCTCCCCATCCGAGGAAGATGCGGCCCCCCGACCGCAGAAGGGTCGCTGCGGTCACCGCGGTGGCCACCACCAGGACCGGTGGCAGCCACGTGTAGCCGGCCGTGTCGGCGGACTGCTGTATGAGGCTGGCCGACAGCCAGGGCCCGAACCCCGGCACGGCGGCGAAGCCGAGGCCGGCCAGCCCGAATGCCAGACCGGCGGGGAGGTGGCGGCGTCGCCGGCCCCGGCCCCGCAGCATGAACTCATCGCTGGCCCCCAGGGTGACCACCACGTAGCCGATGGTCAGGAACACCGCCCCCTTGATCATGGCGTCGGCGGCGACATACAGCGTGGCGCCGGCCATCCCGGCGCCGGTGAGCAGGCCGATGCCGCACAGGAATATGCCGCCGTGGCTGATCACCAGGAACGCCATCTGGCGCTTGACGTCGGCCTGCCCGAAGCACATGACCGCCCCGACGACGGCGGTGGTCACCCCGACCCCGATCAGGATCCCGCTCACCGCCGGGGCCACCGAGTTGAGCGTGGCGGCGTATCCGTCGGCGTAGATGCGGGCTATGGCGTGGTAACCGAGGTCGCTCATGATCCCGGCGTAGAGGGCGCCCACCGGGGCCGCCGCCACCGCGTAGGCGTCGGACATCCAGAAGTGGAACGGCACGGCCCCGGCCTTGGTCAGGAAACCCACCAGGATGAACACGAACGACACCACGACGAGGGTGTCGGGGTGGGAGCCGCGCAGGGACACGGCGATCTGGGCCAGGTTGAGCGAGCCGGTCCGGCCGTAGATGAGCGATATCCCCATCAGGATGAAGAACGCTCCGATCGAGTTCATGATGGCGAAGTTCAACGCCCCCTGCATCACCGAGCTGCTGGTCTGGCGGAAGCTGCACAGCCCGTAGCCGGTGACGCTCATCAGCTCGAAGAACACGAATATGTCGAACAGGTCGGCGCTCAGGGCGAAGCCGGCCATGCCGCCCAGGAAGGCCAGCATGAGGGCGTAGTACAGGTGGCTCACGTCCCTGATGCCCCACCAGGAGAAGCTCAGGGACGCCAGCATCAGCACCCCCGTCACGCAGGCCAGGATGGCGTCGATGGGATCGACGGTGAAGAGGATCCCGAGGGCGTAGTGGTGCTGGGGGGTCCATCCTCCGAACCAGTGGGTGAGATCGTGGGTGAGCGACTGGAACAGCTGGGCGAACTGCAGCACCGTGGTGGCGGTGGCCGCCCCGATGGCGGTCAGGGTGACCGCCCGGCGCGGTATCAGGCTGCCGGTGGCGGCCAGGAACGCCGCGAAGGCGAGCGGGACGGCGACGGTGAGAGGGGGGATCAGGGGCATCGTCGGGTGCGGCGGTCAGCCGTGCATCTCGGTCATCTGGTCCGGGTCGACGGTCCCGGCCCTCCTGTGGGTCTGGATGGCCAGGGCCAGGATCAGGGCCAGGACCACCACGCTCACGACCACGTCGGTCAGGGTCAGGGACTGGACGACGGGATCGACCCGGGGGGTCCGCGACGGGCTCTTGAAGATGGGGGCGGTGCCGTGGTGGACGTAGCCGATGGACAGCAGGGTGATGTACGTGGAGGACTGCATGACCGTCAGGCAGACGGCCAGGTGGACGTAGTTGCGGCTGGTCACCACGCCGTACAGGCCGGCGATGAAGAGGACCGCGGCCACCACGAACGGATAGAAGGACATCGCCTACTCCTGCTCCACGCCGGGGAAGGTCTGGATGTACTCCTGGAAGAACTCCCGGAACAGCAGGAAGTTGGTCGCCGCCACCTCCAGAGCGGCGGCCCAGTTGAGCAGCCCGATGCTCCCGGCGGAGGCCAGCGTGCCGGGCGTGCCGAGAGGCAGGAAGTTGGCCAGGTAGGCGCCGGAGAGGCCCAGTCCGACCAGGCCGATGAGTACATATGCGGAGGCACCGAAGCCCTCGATGGCGTCGAAGAGGCGGGGCGGGGTGAGCCGGTGGTAGTCCCGGTAGGTCGTCGACACCCACAGCAACGCTCCGGCCGAGGCCACCGCAACCCCGCCCTGGAACCCTCCGCCGGGCGTTACATACCCGTAGGCGGCCAGCCACAGGCCCAGCAGCAGCACGACCGGTGCGCCCAGGGTGCCGACCACGCGGAGGGAGTCGTTGCTGACCGGGTCGAGAGGTGACTGGTCCTTGATGCTCAGGCTGCCCCGCAGGATGAACGACACCCCCATGACCGAGGAGAACAGGATGAACTCCTCGCCCAGGGTGTCGAAGCCCCGGTAGTCGAACACGATGGCCCCGACCACGTTGCTGGCGTGGCGCTGCGCCACCCCGACCCGGTTGAGGAGCCGGCCGTACTCGCCGTGGAAGTCGCCGAACGACGGCAGCCCGGCGAGGGCCCAGAGCAGGAACCCGCCCAGGGTCAGAGCCGCCGCCACGAATACCGCCACCCGTAGCTGCCTGCCGCCGCGGCTCTGCCGGGGCTGATCGTCGGGGGCGGCCCGGTGCTCGTGCAGGCGCCGGGTCGCCACTGCGCGGCCGGGAGCCCCGGACGTCACGGTCTCTGCCGATCCCGGGTGCGGGCGATGGTGGCCAGCAGGATGAGCGGGAACGCCACCGTGGACACCACGATCTCGCTGAGGGCCACGTCGGGAGCCTGCAGCACCATGAACAGCACGACCAGGGCCATCCCGAATATCCCGTTGACCAGGGACTGGCGCAGCGGCTCCCGGCACAGCACCACCAGCACCCCGAGGACCATGACCGCGCTGAAGGCGGCGATCTCGAGCGTGCTCATGGCTGCTGCTCGAACTCCCGGGCCAGCGGCTCGAGGGTGTCGTAACGCATGCGCCGGCCGGCCCGGGCGGTGGCTGTCACCATCACCGGACCGAGCACGAAGGTGAGCCCCAGGGCCACGATGCAGTCGATGGTCCCTGACGCCGAGTTGAAGCCCTGCAACCCCACGGCCACCGCGAAGAACAGCAGCCCCACGGTGGACGCCGCTCCCGAGAAGTGGAGCTGGTCGAACCCGCTGCGCATCCACAGCGTGCCGGCCACGCACACGGCCTGGCAGGCGCAGCCGGCCACCAGGAGGGCCACCACCACGTCGTGGGTCAAGCCCGGCTCCGGTCCAGGAACCGCACGTAGACCAGGCTGCCCACCCAGTTGAACACGGCTGCGATGATCGGCACGTCGCCGTAGCTCGACCGCTGGAACCCGACGGTCAGGCACACCAGGGTGACCGTGGTGAGGGTCCCGGCCAGCTCAATGGCCACGAGGGCCTCGAAGGTCGGGCGCCGCCAGGCGGCCATCCCGCAGAGAGCCACCCCGGCGAGAAGGACGGTGCCGCTCAGCAGCCAGGCCGTGAGCATCACGCCGGCTGCTCCGAGCGGCGGTCCGGTACCAGATCGTGCGACAGCCGGGTCCGGTGGTTCGGGTCGATGTCGACCACGTAGGAGTTCGGTGAGACGGTCGAGGTCACCGCCGCGAACGCCCGCCAGGTGGTGCCCGCCGCGTCGGGTCCGCCGCTGTCGAAGTCAGCCCGGGCCACGAACGATCCGTGGCCTCTCTCCCGGTGGGCCATGGCTCTGGCCAGAAACACCGTGACGACGACGAAGTCCGCGACGACCCGCACCAGGGTGCCCGGCAACGTGGTGAGCCAACGGGGGTCGATCCGCAGGTCGAACAACCCCATCCTGGTCATCGGCACCGTCACGGCCGCGACCACCGCGGCGCAGGAGGCGGCCCCGATCCAGTCCACCGCGGTCCACTCCCCGGTGACGAGCACGTACAGAAGCGCCGACGCCACAAGCCACGTGGCCGTGGCGGCTGCCAGCCGCGCCGCACCGCTGCTCACGCCGGCCAGATACCCGCGCGCCGCTGAAGGCAAACGATACCGGCCCGGCCGGGCCGAACCCGATGTTGGCGAGTCCGGCCGGCCGGGTATAGACGAGGCCGTGCAGGCATGGTCACGCGTCCAGGGGAACTGATGGTCTCGCGCGACGAGGTTCTGCAGAAGTGGAGAAGCGGGGGTGGGTTCGAGTCGGTGGGCCGCCAGCTGGGCATGGCCCCCGGCAAGGCGTACATGATCGCCACCGGCATCCCCGCTGACGGGAGCGACAGCCTGGCTCCGGAGGACCAGGGGCGCGAGGGGCTGCAGCTCGGCGGCAGCCAGGCCCTGCTCGGGGTACCCCACCACAACCCGACCGGCCCCGAGGACAAGGCCGAGGTCATGGCCTGGGTCCGGGACCGGGCCCGGGCGGAGTTGAAGCATTGACCGCCGCAGCCCGGCGGACGACTGGACGAGGACGGTGCGCTGGATGGCTGTGACGCGTCTCGGGGACTGGCCGGTTCTCCGGCAGCTGACCGGGGAGGACCGGATGGGCCGGGGGGCGGCCGTGGCCTCCCCCGCTACGAGGAAGCTGGTGGCCCGGGTGGCCGGCGCCGACAAGGTGGTCAAGTCGGTGTGTCCCTACTGCGCCGTCGGCTGCGGCCAGAACGTGTACGTCGAGGACGACCGGGTCATCCAGATCGAGGGCGACCCGGACTCGCCGGTCAGCCGGGGCCGGCTGTGCCCCAAGGGCTCAGCCAGCCTCCAGCTGACGACCGGGCCGAACCGGTGCCACCAGGTCCTGTACCGCCGTCCCTACGGCACCGACTGGGAGCCGCTGGATCTCCAGACGGCCATGCACATGATCGCCGACCGGGTGATCAAGGCCCGTCGGGACGGGTGGCAGTGGGAGCTCGACGGAAAGCGGACCCGCCGCACCATGGGGCTGGCCAGCCTGGGCGGCGCCACCCTGGACAACGAAGAGAACTACCTGATCAAGAAGCTGTTCACCGCTTTGGGAGTGGTGCAGGTCGAGAACCAGGCCCGCATCTGCCACAGCTCCACAGTGGTCGGGCTCGGCACCTCCTTCGGCCGGGGCGGCTCCACCACCATGCCCCGGGACCTGCAGAACTCCGACTGCATCATCATCGAGGGCTCGAACATGGCGGAGTCCCACCCGGTGGCCTACCAGTGGGTGGCCGAGGCCAAGGCCCGGGGGGCGGCGGTGATCCACGTCGACCCCCGCTTCAGCCGGACCAGTGCCCTGGCCGATGTGTTCGTCCCGCTCCGGGCCGGCACCGACATCGCCTTCCTGGGCGGGATCATCAACCACGTCCTCACCAACGGCCTGTACTTCGAGGAGTACGTGAAGGCCTACACCAACGCCTCCACCATCGTCACCGAGGACTTCCGCGACACCGAGGACCTCGACGGCCTGTTCTCCGGTTTCCAGCCCGACACCCGCCACTACCAGCCCGACACCTGGCAGTACGAGGGCATGACCGTCAACGCCGCTTCTGGGTCGCGCGACTCGGAGTACAACAAGCTCACCGAGGGTGGCCTCACTGCGGCCCGCTCCGGCCACGGTGAGAGCCACGGGTCGGGGGGCCCGTCGCTGCGGGGCACCCCCACCCGGGACGAGACCCTGCAGCATCCCCGCTGCGTGTTCCAGATCCTGAAGCGCCACTTCTCCCGCTACACCCCGGAGATGGTGCAGGAGGTGTGCGGCATACCTCCCGAGACCTTCGCCCGGGTGTGCGACCTGCTGGTGGAGAACTCCGGGCGGGACCGCACCACCGCCTTCGTCTACGCCGTCGGCTGGACCCAGCACACAATCGGCGTGCAGATCATCCGGGCCGCGTCGATCCTGCAGCTGCTGCTCGGCAACATCGGCCGCCCCGGCGGGGGCATCGAGGCCATGCGGGGCCACGCCAGCATCCAGGGTTCCAGCGACATCCCCACGCTGTTCGACCTGCTTCCCGGCTACATCCCCATGCCCCACGCCCACCGCCACGAGACGCTGCAGGAGTTCCTCGCCGCGGACTCCGCCGAGCGGGGCTACTGGTCGAAGATGGACGCTTACACCGTCAGCCTGCTCAAAGCCTGGTGGGGGGCCCGCGCCACTGCGGACAACGACTACTGCTTCGACTACCTGCCGCGCATCACCGGGTCGCACAGCACCTACGAGACGGTGGTGGAGCAGCTGGAGGGCCGGTGCAAGGGGTACTTCCTGATGGGGGAGAACCCGGCGGTCGGCTCGGCGAACACCCGGATGCAGCGCCTCGGCATGGCCAACCTGGACTGGCTGGTGGTCCGGGACTTCCAGCTGATCGAGAGCGCCACCTGGTGGAAGGACGGCCAGGAGATCGACACCGGCGA
>JAKAXN010000367.1 GCA_021816565.1 Actinomycetes bacterium | reverse complement strand
TACAAGGACGCCCTGGCCTCCACGCCCGACGGCCGGGTGGCCCGCATCTCCCCTCTGATCCCGGGCATCGATCTAGCCGGTCGGGTGGCCGAGGGCGCCGAGGGGCTACCGGCCGGGACCGCCGTGCTGGCCCACGGCTACGACCTCGGGGTGGCCCGCCACGGCGGCTTCGCCGCCCGGGCCCGGGTTCCGGCCGACTGGATCGTCCCGCTGCCGGCCGGGCTCGACACCCGCGAGGCCATGGTCATCGGTACCGCCGGCTACACCGCCGCCCTCTCGGTGATCAACCTGGTGGATCACGGCCTCGCGCCCGGGGACGGGCCGGTCCTGGTCACCGGGGCCACCGGCGGGGTGGGGAGCATGGCGGTCAACCTGCTGGCCGGTCTCGGCTTCGAGGTGGTGGCCAGCACCGCCAAGACGGAGAGCCACGAGTACCTGCGGGAGTTGGGGGCGGTGGACATCGTCGACCGGGCCACGCTCGGCGAGGCCGTGGGCCGGCCGCTCGACTCCATGCTGTGGGCCGGGGCCGTCGACTGCGTCGGGGGGGTGACGCTGGCCAATGTCTTGTCCAAGATCCGCTACGGGGGAGCCGTGGCCGCGTCCGGGCTCACCGGTGGGGCGCAGATCCCGACCACCGTCATGCCGTTCATCCTGCGGGGGGTGTCGCTGCTCGGCATCGACTCGGTGCAGACGCCGATCGAGCGGCGCCGCCAGGTCTGGCACCGCCTGGGCGGCGACCTGAAGCCGGCCGGCATCGGCGCCATCGGCACCGAGATCGAGCTGGAGCAACTGGACGGGGTGCTCACCCGCATCCTGGCCGGCGGCGTCACCGGCCGCTACGTGGTGCGCTGCAGCTAGCGGACTAGCGCGAAAGGGCGGCCAGCAGCTTCTTGGGTGTGTCGGCCGGGGAGATCTTGTACCACACCTCCGACAGCCGCCCCTCGCCGTCGACCAGGAACGCCGACCGCAGAATGCCCATGTACTTGCGTCCGTACATGCTCTTCTCGGTCCACACCCCGTAGGCCTCGGCGACCGCGTGGTCCTCGTCGGCCAGCAACGGGAAGCCGAGGCCGTACTTCTGGTCGAACTTGGCCTGCCTGGCCGGGCTGTCGGGGCTGATCCCGATCACCGCGGTGTCGCCGATCCGGTCGATGATGTCACGCAGGCCACACGACTGGGCGGTGCAGCCCGGGGTGTCGGCCTTCGGGTAGAAGTACACGAGCGCGGGGCGGCCCCGGTACTCCGAGAGCTTGATCCGCTTGCCCATCTGGTCGGTCAGTTCGAACTGCGGGGCCTGCGCACCGACTTCCAGTCGCTCGGTCATGGCCCGGAATGGTACCCATCCCGGGCGGTCCCGCTCAGGAGCGGACGGGGGCCATGACGATGGTGCCGTTGTGGCCGCCGAAACCGAAGCTGTTGGACAGCGCCGGTCCGGGCTCCCAGGGCCGGGGGGAGCCGGTGACCACGTCGATCCTGATCTCCGGGTCCTGCTCGGTGAGCCCGGCGGTCGGGGGTATGGACCGGTGGACCATGGTGAGTGCCAGGGCCACGGCCTCGATCGACCCGGCCGCGCCGAGCGAGTGGCCGGTGATGCCCTTGATGGACGTGACGGCCGGGCCGGGGGTGCCGAACACCTTGCTGATGGCCACGCTCTCGGCCAGGTCGTTGGCCGGGGTGGACGTGCCGTGGGCGTTGATGTGGGTGACGGCCTCGGCGGTGATGCCGGCGTCGAGCAGCGCCATCTCCATGCACGCCACCGCCCCGGTGCCCTCCGGCGGGGGAGCGGTGATGTGGTGGGCGTCGGCGGTGCTGGCCGCCCCGAGTATCTCGGCGTAGATGCGGGCGCCCCGGGCCACGGCCCGGTCGAGGTCCTCGAGGACCAGCACCGCCCCGCCCTCGGCCATGACGAAGCCGTCGCGCCTGGCGTCGAAGGGCATCGACACGCCCGAGGTGGAGAGGGCGGTCATGTTGGAGAAGCCGGCCTTGCCGATGTCGGTTATGGCGGCCTCCGCCGACCCGGCGAAGACCACGTCGCAGCGGCCGGTGGCCACCAGCCGGGCCCCGGCTCCGACGCTCTGCGTCCCCGCGGCACAGGCGGTGACGATGGCCTCGCACGGCCCCCGGAACCCGTAGCGCATGGACACGTCGGCAGCGGCCCGGTTGCCCATCATCATGGGGACGATGAACGGGCTGACCCGGCGGGGGCCGCGCTCGCGCAGCACGCCCATCTGCTCCTCGATGGTCTCTATCCCGCCGATGCCGGTGCCGATCATCACCCCGGCGCGGTCGGGGTCCACGCGCAGGCCCTCGAGCCCGCCGGCGTCCTCGATGGCCTCGGCCGCCGCCACCGCGGCGAACTGGGTGAAGCGGTCCACCCGGCGCAGGTCCTTGGCCCCGTAGACCGAGGTGGCGTCGAAGTCGGCGACCTGGCGGATGCCCTCCGGGGCCGGGCCCAGCAGGCCGTCCCAGAACGCCTCGCGCCCGACACCGCACGGGGCGACGACACCGAGGCCGGTCACCGCCACCCTGCGGCCGGGGACGCCCGGGCGGCCGTCGGTGGGATAGAGGGCCAGCATCAGAGCTTGGAGGTCACCAGCGTGAAGGCCTGCCCCACCGTCTCCACACCTTCGAGCTCCGACTCGTCCACGGTGATGTCGAACTGCTCCTCGAGGGCCATGACCAGCTCCACCAGATCGAGGCTGTCGGCGTCGAGGTCGTCGGCGAAGCTGGCCTCGGGGGTCACCTTCTCCGGTTCGACCTGCAGCACCTCGACGGCGCACTTCTTGAACTTGTCGAAGGCATCAGCGTTGTCCATGGAGTTCCTTCCTTTGTCATCCGATGAGCGGGTGGTGGCTACCGGCCGGTAACCCGACCGCGATTGAGCCTGGGTGAAAAATGTAGTCGTGACCGGCCAAAACGGCCCGCAGTCGCGTCGGTCAGGACGCCTGCCAGCGCCAAACGGCCGAGGACCAGGTCATCCCGGCCCCGAAGCCGGCCAGCAGCAGGTGGTCCCCGTCGGCCACCCGGCCCGATTCAATGGCGTCTATCAGGGCCAGCGGGATGGACGCCGAGCTGGTGTTGCCCGTCTCCTCGATCACCGAGGCGATCCGCTCGGCCGGCAGGCCCAGCCGGGAGGCGACCGCCTCCATGATCCTGATGTTGGCCTGATGCGGTACGAACAGGGCTATCTCGTCGATGCCCACCTTGGCCTTCTCCAGAGAGGTGGTGGCCGACTGCACGGTGGCCAGCACCGCCCGGCGGAACACCTCCTTGCCCCGCATGACCATCCCTGAGCCGTGGTTGGCGTAGAGCAGGTGGACCAGGCTGCCGTCCACCCCGAGGTCCCAGCCGAGGAGCGAGCCCTCACCGGGGACCGCCTCGAGCACCACCGCGCCGGCCCCGTCGCCGAAGAGGAAGGCGTTGGTGCGGTCCTCCCAGTTGGTGGCCCTGGTCAGGGTCTCGGCTCCGATCAGCAGGATCCGCTCGGCCCCCGAGGCGATCAGCCCGCTGGCCGCCACCAGCCCGTAGGTGAAGCCGGCGCACGCCGCGTTGACGTCCATGGCGCCGCCCCCGATGCCGAGGGCCGCCGCCACCGAGGCGGAGGTAGCCGGTATCAGCTGGTCGGGGGTGGTGGTGCACAGCATCAGCAGCCCTATGTCGCCGGCGCCCACGCCGGCCCGCTCCAGGGCCCGCCGGCCGGCTTCGGCGGCCAGCGTGGCGGTGGTGCCCAGTCCGCTCTCGGGCGGGTCGGCGGGGACCGGCGGCTGCACGAACGGGCCGGTCGCGGCCCGCCGCCGCCTGATCCCGCTGCGCTCGAAGATCCACTCGTCGGTGGTGTCGAACAGCGTGGTGATGTCCTCGTTGGTCACCACCCGCTCCGGCAGGGCGGTGCCCCACCCGGTGATGGTCACCCCGGTCATGATGCGTGCAGCCAGACGATCGGCTGGCCGGCCTGGACCCGCTCACCGGGCTGCGCCAGGCACCCCTCCAGCACCCCGGCGAACGGCGAGAGCACCTCCACCCCCGACACGGTGCCGAGCAGGGTGCCGACCTCTATGCGGTCGCCCGAGCCGGGCGGATCCCCGCCCGGCGGTTCGAACACGCCGGCCGAGGGGCTTATGACCACCCGTTCGCTCACGTAGAGAAGCTCCCCCTGGTGGCCGGCGGCGTAGGCGTGCAGGGCGCTGTCGCCCGACACCGCGTCGACCAGCACGTCGAGGTCGGCGGGCGTGGAGACCTTGACGGTCGCCACGCTCGGCAGGGTCCGCCGGATCATCACCGACAGGGAGTCCCCGGGTCCGAGCTCCACGAACAGCTGCTCGGCGTCCAGGTGGGGGTCGGCCACTCCGGCCAGGCGCAGCACACTCTGGTGCCACCGGAGGGGGCTGCACAGCTGCGCCGACAGGAGCACCTTCCAGTCCTCGCCCGACGAGTGGAAGCGGCCGTCGACGTTGGCCACCACCGGGGTGTCGGGATCGTGGAACGTGGTCGTCGCCAGCACCTTGCGCAGGCGGTCCCGGGCCGGGGACATGAACGGGGTGTGGAAGGCCCCGCCCACCCGGACCGCCGTCACCCGGCGGGCCCCCATGGAGAGAGCCAGGCTGGCGGCCCGCTCCACCGACGCCGGGTCGCCGGCGATGACCGTCTCCTCGGTGCTGTTGAAGTTGGCCACCCACACCTCGCCGTCGGCCAGCCGGCAGGCGATGTCGACGGTGTCGGCGTCGCATCCGTACACCACGGTCATGACCCCGGGTGCGGCGTCGGCCGCCGCCTGCATGGCCTCCCCG
>JAKAXN010000366.1 GCA_021816565.1 Actinomycetes bacterium | reverse complement strand
CCAGGGCCACGACCGAGGCCACGGCCACGAACGGGACGGTGCCCGACCCGATGGCGAAGATCGAGCCGAACAGCACCGTGATGGTGGCGCCGGTGGTGCTCGAGGTGGTCTGCAGGTACAGGAAGAGCGACGACAGGCCGAGGGCCGCGCCCAGAACGATCCCGGTGGCCACGTCCCGGCCCCGGGCCCGGCGCACCCCCACCGCCTCCATGGCCCCGGCGGCCAGCACGTTGACCGCCACGAAGCCGGCCAGGACGTTGACCCCCGCCAGGTAGGCCCCGGCGCCACCCGCGGTGCCCACCTCGGCCAGGGAGTGCCCGGCGAAGGACTGGCCCCGAACCACGGTGAACACCCCGACCGGGCCCGACACCACCGCGACGAGGGCGCCCACGATCAGGGCGGTGTGGACCGGGGCGCTGGCGAAGAAGCTCATGGCTGCGGCTCCGTCACGGGCCCGACACCACCAGCACCCGTCCCTGCACCCGCAGCACCTCCACCGGGTGGCGGTACAGGTCGCTGAGGACCTCCGTGCGCACGATCTCGTCGGTGCGCCCCGACACCACCCTCCCGTCGGCCATGTACGCGATGCGGTCCATGACCGGCAGGAGCGGGTTCATGTCGTGGGCCGATATCAGGATGGCCACCCCCTGGCGGGTGGATATCCGGGCCAGGACCGCCACGATGTCGTTGGCGCTCCTGATGTCCAGGTTGGCGAGCGGCTCGTCGAGCAGCAGCAGTCGGGGCCCTCCGACCAGGGCGTGGGCGATCATGACCCGCTGCTGCTCGCCACCGGACAGCCGGCCGACCCGGGCGTCGGCGAAGGTGTCGGCGCCCACCGCAGCCAGGGCCTCCTCCACCGCGGCGCGCCGGGCCGCCGACGGGCGGGGCGGCCCCAACCGGTGGCCGTCGACCCCGAGGCCCACCAGGTCCCGGGCCCGGAGGGGCACGTCGGGGTCCAGGTCGATCCTCTGCGGGACGTAGCCCACGCCGGGGCTGCGCCGGGACCTCGGGCTGCCGGCGATCAGCACCTCCCCCCGGTCCGGTTCGACCAGACCCAGGATGGCCTTCAGCAGGGTGGTCTTGCCGGCCCCGTTGGTGCCGATCAGCCCGGTGAACTCGCCCTCCCCGACGGCCAGCTCGACCCGGTCGAGGATCAGCCGGCCCGACAGGGTGACGTCGACGCCGCGCATCTCCAGCACCGGCGTCACGGGGCGCTCACCGCCTTCTGGAGCTGCTCGACGGTGGAGAGCATCCATCCCGCGTAGCTGTCGCCGACCGGCATCAGCTCGTACACCCCGACCACCGGGACCCCGGCGGACCGGGCGATGCGGACGAAGCTCTGGGTGAGCGAGTCGGTCACCTGCCGGTTGTAGAGCAGGGCCTTGACCTTTCTCTTGCGCAGGAGGTCCTGCTCCACGGATATGTCCTGGGGGGCCGGGTCGATCCCGTTCATGACGTCGGCCTGGAAGCTGAAAGGGGTCAGGTTGCGGGCGCCGGCCGCCTGCAGCAGGTAGTCGGCCACCGGCTCGGTGGTGGCCACCGGCACCGCCGGGTACTGCCGCCGGAACCGGGCCAGAGCCGACAGCACCGGCTGGAGACCGGCCCGGAACCCGGCAGCGCGGGCTTCGAAGTAGGCGGCGTGGGCCGGCTCGACCGCCGACAGGGCACCGGCCACGGCGTCGGCCACCTCGGCCATGGCGGTCGGGTCGTACCACAGGTGGGGGTTGGCCGTGTCCGTGGGAAGCCCCGGCAGGTCGGCCGCCACGATCACCTTCCGGCGCCGGTCCGGGGCGGCCGACTCGATCCGGTCCATGAACGGGTCGTATCCGAGGCCGTTCTGCACGACCACCCGGGCGCCGGCCACGGCGCGGGCCACGCCGGTGCTGATCTCGAAGCTGTGGGGGTCGGTGTTGGGGTCGGTCATGATCGACGTGACGTGGGCGTAGGCCCCGCCGACCGTGGCGGCCACGTCGCCGTACTGGCTCTCGGCGGCCACCACCGCCACCACCTGGCCGAGCGCGGCGGTGCCGGCCGGCGTCCCGGTGGCGGCCGGTGTCCCGGCCCGGGGGGCGCCCGTGGAGGAGCAGGCTGCCGCCAGGGAGGCGGTGGCCAGGACCAGCGCGCTGGCTATCGTAAGAGCCTTACCTGCAATCACTGCCGGTAAGCTTACCCGAAATGGTTACCATTACCGTATGAGTTCGACGCGGGACACCCGTCAGAAGCGGGCCCTGGCCGCCGTCCTGGACCGGTCGGCGGCCTTCCGCTCGGCCCAGGATCTCTTCGCCGAGCTCCGGTCGCAGGGCCAGAACGTGGGGCTGACCACCGTGTACAACCAGCTGCGGGTCCTGGCCGAGGCCGGGGAGATCGACACGCTTCGTACCGACGACGGCGAGACCCTCTACCGGCGGTGCGAGACCGGGCGCCACCACCACCACCTGGTGTGCCGCCGCTGCGGGCGGGCCGTGGAGGTGGAGGGCCCGGAGGTCGAGCGCTGGGCCGACCGGGTGGCCGGCGAGCACGGGTTCGTGGACGTGGCCCACACGCTGGAGATCCTCGGGACCTGCGGGGACTGCTCCGGCGGCTGAGGGGCCGGGGGGTCAGGTGAGGACCGGGGCCAGCCTCCGCCACGCCTCGAGCGGGAAGGGGGTCTCGTCGCTCAGCGCCTGTATGCACACGTGGTCGGCGCCGGCCGCCCGGTGCTCGTCCACCCGGGCCCGGACGGCATCCTCGTCGCCCCACGCCACCAGGGCGTCCACCAGACGGTCGCTGCCGCCCGCGGCGAAATCGTCGTCGCCGAAGCCCAGGCGGCGGAGGTTGTTGGTGTAGTTGGGCAGGCCCAGGTACATCTCCAGGTGGGACCGGCCCAGCCGGCGGCCCTGCTCCGGATCGGTGGTGAGAGCCACCGCCATCTCGGGGAGGACCAGCGCCGACGGGCCGAGGGCGGACCGCACGGCGGCGGTGTGCTCGGCGGTGACGTTGTAGGGGTGGGCCCCGGCGGACCGGGTCCGGGCCAGCTCCAGCATCTTCGGGCCGAGCGCGGCCAGCACGCGCCGCTCGGGGGGCAGCGGCCGGGCCGCGGCATCGAGACCGTCGAGGAACTCGGACATGGCGGCGAGAGGCCGGCGGTAGCGGCCCGGTTCGCCGGCGTCCACCAGCACCGCATGGCTGACCCCGATCCCCACCAGCAGCCGGTCCCCGTGCTGCTCGTTCATACGGACGTGCCAGGCCGCGGTCTCCTCAGCGGAGTGCATCCACAGGTTGAGGATGCCCGTGGCCACCGTGGTGGCCCGGGTCGCTCCGAGGAGCACCTCGACCGACCCGAACAGGTCCCCGCCGACGTCGGGGATCCAAAGGGCCGAATAGCCCAGCTCCTCGAGCTCGGCCGCCGCCTCGGCGATCGGCCCGGCGTCCCCGTAACGCAGCGCTCCGCTCCAAATCCCCGTACCGGCCATGGGCTTCATGACCGGCCATTCTGCCCGGCGGCGGGGGCCGCCGGGTTCAGGCGGTGGTGACGGTGATGTTGAACGGGTTGGGGGCGCTCGGCAGGGTGACGGCGGAGCCGTTGATCCGGAGCTGGACCCCCGCCGGGTCCCCCAGCCGGAGCCACAGCCCGTTGGCCGCGGAGAAGGTCCGGCTGGCCCCGGCCTGCAGGGTTCCCTCGTAGGCCACCGGACCCGACGGGGAGCCGGACCGCAGCTCCATCCAGCACGGGGCCGAGGTGGCCACCGACACCTGCAGGGAGCCGGCCGTGATGGTGTACACGGCGTCGGTCGCACTGGTGCTGGTGGCCGCCAACGTGGGCGGAGTGGTGGGTGCGGGAGGGGCCACGGTGGTCGCCGGGGTGGCGGAACCGCCGGCCCGGGACGGCGGGGCCGACGCCGAGTGGGCGGCCGGCTGGCCGGATCCCGACTGGACCTCGTGGATGGCCACGCCGGCCCCGGCGGACACCACGACCAGGCCGGCGGCGGCGGCCAGGACCCGGGCGGGGTGGTGACCGGCCCGCCGTTCCTTCCGGTGCCCGTCGAGGGAGGCCACGCCGGCCGGCTCACCGACCGCGGCGGGCCCGGGTTCGGCGGCAGGCCCGGGTTCGGTGGTCGGCCCGGCGTCGGCGACCGGGGACCCGGCATCGGTGGTTGGCCCGGGTTCGGTGGTCGGCCCGGGGTCGGCGACCGGGGACCCGGACGCCGCAGGCCGGACGGACACGCCCGGATCGTCATCGAGGTCGTCGATGACGAGCGGGGCGGCCGGAGGATCGACGGGGCCTCCGGCGTCCGGAGCGGAGCCGGACCGCACCCGGGCCCGGGCCGATACCACCGACGCGGCCGCGGCCGCAGTGCGGGAGGACGCCGCCGGGCGGGCCGGGGCGGCCGGGCGCTCCGCCCGGGCCGGCTCCGGTTCCTCCACAGGCCGGGGCGGGACCACCGAGCGGGCGGCCGGGCGGGGCGCCGGTTCGGGCGCCACATCGGGAACGCCGGCCACCGCGTCGTCGGTGATGACGATCGGCGGGTGCTCCTCGGCCTGCTCCATGGCCTCCATGCGGGCCCGCTGGTAGCGGGCCTCCACCTGGCTGTCGCGGTGCGAGTGCCAGGCCGGGCGGGCGGCGGCGGGCCGGCCGTCCAGCCGGCCCCACACCATGGGCCGCACGGCCGGACCGGGCTGGCCGGCGGCCTGGCCCACGATGCGGACATGGGCCGAGCCGGTCCGACCGGCGGCCGATTCGGCCAGGGCCTCGTCGGGGCCCAGGTGCTCGAGGTGGTTGAGGTGGACCCGGTGGGATTCGATGGAGCGGATGTCCTGGCGGGTGGCCATCAACCAGCGGCGACCGGC
>JAKAXN010000365.1 GCA_021816565.1 Actinomycetes bacterium | reverse complement strand
CGATCTTGGACCGGCGCTGGCGGCCTGTGGAGGAGTCCCCCGCCGAAGACCGGGCGGAGGAGGCCCCCCTCGAGCAGGCGACGCCGGGCGAGGAGAGGGCCAGGGCGGTCATGGACATGGTGGGGGTGGCCCTGGCCCACGCCGACAGGCGGCCGCTCGAGGCCGGGCGCATCGCCTGCGACTGCGCCACCGTGGCCCACGCCGTGGGGACCGACGGCGAGCCGCTGGCGCTGGGACGGCGGAGCCGGGAGTGGAGCAGCGCCCAGCGCCGGGCCATCGCGGTGCGCGACGGCGGCCACTGCCGCTTCGTGGGCTGCCGCAACCGCCTCTACGACATCCACACCTGGGAGGAAGGCGGCCCCACCGACGTGGACAACGGGTGCGCCCAGTGCCGCCGCCACCACCGCATGCTCCACCACGGCTACCGGGCGGAGGGCGACCCGAGCCACGAGATGCGCTTCTACCGGCCCGACGGCAGCTACATCGGCTCCACCCGGCCGGCCCTCCAGCGGCAGCTTCTCCCCCTCAGGTAGCCGCCGGTGTTCGCCGAAAGCGCCCCCGATCAGCTGTCGCGCCGGGCCGGACGGCGTCGGCCCTTGACCTCGATGCCTCGGAGGAAGATCTCGCTGAAGGTGGCGGCGATCTCCTGGGCCGACTGATTCGATTCGTGGGGGTTGAACCACCGGTTGGTCCAGCCCAGCATCCCGAGCAGTCCGTAGGCCATGATCTGGGGGTCCCCGGCGGCGATCAGAGTGCCTTCCTCGATGCCGTCGCGGAGGATTCCTATCAGAGCATCCTCGTAGCGGTGGTTGAGCTGGCGCATCCGCTGCGACCACTCGGCCCGCTCCGGTGCCACGTGGGACAGGTTCTCCTGCACGAAGACATAGAGGTAGGGGAAGTTCTCGGCGTAGGAGGCCATGAGCGCACCGATGACGGCCCGCAGCTTCTCCGGCGCCGGTTGGGTGGATTCGCGCACCGACTCGGCCAGTACGGCGTTGGCCTCGACCACCTCGCTGACGACCTCGTCGAACAGCTCGGCCTTGCCGGAGATGTAGTAGTACAGCGTGGCCCGGTCGGTCCCCGCCTCGGTGGCGATGTCTGTGAGGTTGGTGGCCCGGTAACCCTTGCGTTTGAACACCCGGCCCGCCGCTTCGATGATCTCCTGGCGCCGCTCCTGGTAGCCGGAGGCACCCTCGGTTAGGGCCGCCTTGCGCCTCCGGGCTATCTCGCTCGTCAGCGCCGGATCTTCAGCCGTCTGTCCGTCCGTCACGCGGCCCGACCCTATCGGAGGTGGGGGGCACAGCACTGCGCCACGGCGAGCCCACAGCCCGGCGCTAGGAGGCGGACAGGAGGTCCCGACGCAGGCCCACCCGGTCACGGACGACGTAGCCGCTGACGGTCGAACCCTCGACGGTCACCATCCCGCAGATGCGCAGGCTCGCCGGCGCCCCCACCGGGTCCTCCTCCAGCCCGATGCCGCCCTCGTAGCGACCGTGCTGCGTGGCATGGAACGCCACCCTCGCCCCGGCTGAGAAGAACGTGTCGATCTCCACCCCTTCGGCTTCGAGCAGGGCCGTCACCGGTTGGCCGGTCCAGCCGTCGTCCACGCTCACCCGACCCCCGGCGGTCAGGTCCCCGCCGGCCAGCCACCTGCGCACGGCATCCTCCGCTTCCGGCTGGGGGGCCTCGGGCCGGGCCGACCAGGGTGCGGTGGCCGGGGTGGCGACCGGATCGGAGGAGCCCGCTGCGAGCTGGCGCCGGCGGGAGAGGTAGTCCTCTTCGGTGACATTCCACGTGAGGCGGGCACCGTCCCAGCCGAAGATCCCGATCCCGGCCCAGGCCGCGTGGGCCCCGCCCCGCTCCAGCGCGGGGCCGTGCTCGCTGAACCTGAGGGCCACCTCCTCGCCGGAGGTGAAGAGGTCGTGCACCGTGACGAGCAGCCCCGGGAAGCGGCTCAGCTGCCCCGAGGTGGCCGGGATGTACTCCTCGTCCCGGCCCCGTAGCGCCACCCCTCCGACCACTGCGGTGTAGCCGGGATCCATTATGCGCCGGCAGGCGTCGACGTCGGCCCGGTCGAGCCAGTCCACCACGAAGCCCCGCATGAGCTCCACGAGGGGGTGGATCGGGGGAACGTCGGTCATGATGCGTTACCGCCTTCGGGTGCGGGCCAGTACCTGGCTCTGATCGATCGCTTGAGGAGCTTGCCGGAGGCGTTGCGGGGGAACTCGCCCACGAAATCGACCGACGTAGGGCACTTGTAGTGAGCGAGGCGCTCCCGGGCGAAGGCGATGAGCTCGGACTCATCCACCCCGCCGGCAGCCGGAACGACCACCGCCTTCACCGTCTCGCCCCAGCGGGGATGCGGCACCCCGACCACCACCACCTCGCGCACCGCCGGATGGTCGGCCAGTACCCGTTCCACCTCGGCGGGGTACACGTTCTCCCCGCCGGAGATGATCATGTCCTTGAGCCGGTCGTGGATGAAGAGGTAACCCTCCTCGTCGCGCCACGCGGCGTCGCCGGTCCTCAGCCAGCCGTCCGGGCGCAGGGACTCGTCGTTGAGGTCGGGGCGCCTCCAGTAGCCGGGCATGTTCTGAGGTGAGCGCACCCAGATCTCACCGACCTCGCCGGGCAGGGCCGCGGTCGCGGATACGGGATCGAACACCTCGACCTCGTGCCACGGCAGGGGCCGCCCCACCGACCGCAGGAGATGGGACCGGGGCCCGTCCACGTCGTGGTCCTCGGGCATCAAGGCGGTGACCGAGCCGGCCGTCTCGGTCATCCCGTACACGCCGAGGAAGCTGCTCCCGAACGCATTGACGGCCTCTCTCAGCGTGCGCTCGTCGATCGGCGAGGCGCCGTAAGCGATCAGCTCCAGGCTGGACAGGTCGACCGGGTGGTCGACCAGGGCATCGAGCAGCATCCGGATCACCGAGGGGACGAGGAAAGCGTGGGTGACCCGGTGGGCGGCGATCAACTCCAGGACCGCAACGGGGTCCATGTCGGCGGCCATGACCGTGTGGCCACCCTGCCCCAGGGTGGTCAGTATGTAACCGGCCCCCCCGACGTGGAACAGCGGTGATGTCAACAGGTTGACGCTGCCCTGCGACATCCCGTAGCACTCGCGGCCCATGCGGGTGGTCCAGTACAGGTTGGCGTTGGTCAGACGGGCGCCTTTCGGGGTACCGGTGGTCCCCGAGCTGTAGAGCTGCAGCACGACGTCGTCAGGAGCGCACAGGAGGGGGTCGATCGGCGGGTGGCCGGCCAGCCACTCTTCGTAGCCGGCGTCGAAGGCGACCACCTCCCGGCCCGGCTCGACCAGGCGGACCTGGTCGTGGCCGGCGAACACCAGGGCTGGCTCGGCGTCGGCCAGCACGGCGGCCACTTCGGGCGGTGCCAGGCGGAAGTTGACCCCGACGACCACCGCCCCCACTTTCGAGACTCCGAGGAGGACCTCGTAATAGGGGATGCAGTTGCGCGAGATGATCGCCACCCGGTCGCCGGGGCCGACGCCGGCGGAGATCAGGCCCTGGGCCACCCGGGAGGAACGCTCGTCGAGCTGGCGGAAGTCCCGCGTCACCGATCCGGCAGTGAGAGCCGGCCGACCGGGCCGGGTGGAGGCGAGAGAGCGGATCAGCCCGGCCAGGGTGAACCGACCCCCATCCCCCTCGGGGAGGGGAGTCATATCAGTAGCTCTTCGGCAGGCCGAGGCTGTGCTGGGCGATGTGATTGAGGATCATCTCCTCGCTGACCGGAGCGGTCCGGAACATGCGGGCGATGAACCAGAGGTCGCTCAGCCCGAAGTCGTTGGAGAGGCCGTTGCCGCCGTGAACCTGGATGGCCCGATCGAGAGCCTGGGTGGCGGCCTGGCCGGCGGCGAACTTGGCCATGTTGGACGCCTCCGCAGCGTCCTCCCCGGCGTCGGCCATCGCCGCGGCCCGCATGGCCATCAGGCGCGACAGCTGCAGGTCGATGTGGGCCCGGGCCAGGGGATGGGCCACACCCTGGTGGGCACCGATTGGTGTCGACCAGACCGATCGGTCCCGGGCGTAGGCCGCGCCGACCTCGAGGGCGTAACGGCCGATCCCGTTGGCCACACACGCAGCCGCTATGCGCTCCGGGTTGAGCCCGGCGAAGACCTGGCGCAGACCGGCCCCCTCCTCGCCGATCAACCCGTCCCGGCCGATGGCCACATCGTCGAAGTACAGGCTGAACTGCTTCTCGGGAAGTTGCAGGGCCGCGTCGATCGGCTGCATCGTGATCCCGGGCGAGTCGGTCGGGACGATGAAGAGCGACAGGCGGTGGCGACCGGTGGCGTCGGGTTCGGGGCCGCGGGCCACGACGAGGATGGCGTCGGCCTCGTCCGGACCGGAGGTCCAGTACTTGGATCCGCTCAGCCGCCATCCATCCCCGTCGGGCCGGGCGGTCGTCGAGATCCGGTGGGTGTTGGATCCGGCGTCGGGTTCGGTGATGGCGAAGGCCATCTTCTTGGTGCCGTCGGCGATTCCCGGGAGCCAGTCGGCTTTCTGCCCGTCGGAGCCGTGGGCGGCGAGGATCGGTCCGCAGATCGCGGGCGAGATGACGATCATGAATATCGGGCAGCCGGCCGCAGCCGTCTCTTCGATCACGACGGCCAGGTCGGCGAGCCCCCCACCGCCGCCGCCGAACGCAGTCGGGAGATGCACACCGAGATAACCGGCCGAGCCCAGCTCAGCCCACAACTCGTCGGGCTTGGCTCCGGCCCGCACCACGGACTGGAAGTACGCCCGGCCGTAGCTCCTGACCAGCTTGGCCACGCTGGCGCGAAGCTCGGCTCGCTCCGGCGTGGCGTCGGCAACGACCGTCGAA
>JAKAXN010000016.1 GCA_021816565.1 Actinomycetes bacterium | reverse complement strand
AGCAAGCGGCTCGGCCAGGCGCTGAGCAAGGGTCCAGAGGAAAGGTAGGGGCGTTGCCTGTGGCCGCCACGGACGACTTCTACGAGGTGCTCGGAGTATCCAAGAGCGCGTCGGCCGACGAGATCAAGAAGGCGTATCTGCGCCTGGCCCGGGAGCTCCATCCCGACGCCAATCCCGGTGACGCCGCCGCGGAGGAGCGCTTCAAGCTGGTCAACCTGGCCTACGAGACCCTCCGCGACCCCGAACGGCGGCGTCAGTACGACATGTTCGGCCCGGCCGGCCTGCGTGGTACCGGCGCTGCCGGTACCGGCGGGGGTGACCCCTTCGCCGGCTTCGGGGCCGGGGGCATGGGCGGCTTCGGTGACATCTTCGACGCCTTCTTCGGTTCCGGCATGGGCGGTGGTGGCACGGCCCGGGCCCGGACCGGGCCCCGCAAGGGCGAGGACGCCGAGGCGACGGTGGTCATCGACTTCGCCGAGGCGGTCTTCGGGCTGCACCACGAGCTGACCGTCCGGCTGCCCCAGACCTGCGAGACGTGCGACGGCTCCGGGGCCCGGCCGGGCACCACCCCGGTCACCTGCGGCCAGTGCGGGGGCACCGGCGAGATCCGCCGGGTGCGCCAGTCCTTCCTCGGTCAGATGGTCACCGCATCCCCCTGCTCCCGCTGCGGCGGTACGGGCGAGGAGATCAACTCCCCCTGCGTCGACTGCCGGGGCGAGGGCCGACGCCGGGAGGAGCGGACCTTCGTGGTGGACATCCCGGCCGGGGTGGACGAGGGGTCGACGCTGCGCCTGCCCGGTCGCGGGGCCGGTGGCATCAAGGGCGGCCCTCCCGGCGACCTGTACGTGCATCTGCGGGTACGGCCCCATCCGGTCATGACCAGGAGGGGCTTCGACCTCCTGGCCGAGTTCCACGTGCCGATGACCCAGGCCGCACTGGGGGCCACGGTGTCGTTCGAGACCCTCGACGGCGAGGAGGAGCTCACCATCCCGGGTGGCACGCAGAGCGGTAGGGAGATCCGCCTGCGGGGCCGGGGGGTCCCCCACCTGCAGAGCCGGGGCCGGGGCGACCTCATCGTCACGGTCATCGTCGACACCCCCGACGACCTGACCAAGGAGCAGGACGATCTGCTGCGCCGGCTGGCCGAGCTGCGGGGCGAGCAGGTGGCTCCCCACGACGCCGGACTGATGTCCAAGCTGCGCAGCGCGTTCAAGTAGCCGGGGCCGCTTGGCTCGCTCCACCGGTCCCGGGCCCGCGACGGGAGCGGAGACCGTCTCCGCCCATGTGATCGTGGCATCGCTCGACGGCCCCCAGGGTTCGTCGCTCGAGCTCGACTCCGACGCTGCCCACCACCTGGCGTCGGTCCTGCGGCTGCGCCCGGGCGAGGCGGTGGGCGCCACCGACGGCCGTGGAGGCTACCTGCCGTGCCGTTATGCCGGGCCCGGCCGACTGGAGCCGGCCGGGCCGCCCCGAATGCAGCCGCCGCGCCTGCCGGCCCTGACCGTGGGCTTCGCCCCGGTCAAGGGGGACCGTCCCGAGTGGGCGGTGCAGAAGCTCACGGAGCTGGGGGTGGACCGCATCGTCGTGCTCGACACCGACCGGGGGGTGGTGCGCTGGACCGGGGACCGGGCGGCGTCCCACCTGGGCCGACTGGAGAAGGTGGCCCGCTCGGCGGTGTGCCAGAGCCGGCAGCTGTGGGTGCCGGTCATCGAGGGGCCGGTGCCGGTGCGGGCGCTGCTCGAGGAAGCCGCCGCGTCCGGCACCGCCGGGTCCGGGACGGGGTCCGGAGTGGCGGCGGCCCAGATGGGGGGCCCACCCCCTCACCGGGGGCTCCACACCGTCTTGGTGGGACCCGAAGGGGGCTGGTCGCCGGACGAACTGGCAGGCTTCCCGGGCGCCGTCGGCCTCGGTCCCTCGGTCCTGCGGGCGGAGACGGCGGCCGTGGCGGCCGGGGTCCTCCTCAGCGCCCTGCGGGCCGGCGTGGTCTCGCCGGGCCCCGCGTCGTGATCCGGGAGGCGGTCCGGTGACGAACGGGGCCCCGTTGCGGGCCGGGCTAGCCGTCGGCCAGGCGTCCGGCGGTGAAATCCCGGGTGCGGACCAGATCCCGGCGCAGGTTGTCCAAGGCGAAGGACTCCAGCTTCCCCCCGACGATCGGTACCGACGCCTTTACCTGACCCTCGAAGACCTGCACGCAGCCGCCACCGGCCGGTCGCAGCGCGGTCGGTCCCGACAGCGAGACCGGTGCTCCCTTGATCTCGGCGGCCCAGGATCCGTCCCGGCTGCCATCGGGAGCGGCCGGTCCCCACTCGTAGGTCTGGGTGACCGTCGTGTTGGCCGGTATGAGCTTCTTGGCGAAGCCGGGCAGCTCCACGCCGGTCCGCTGGCGCGTCACCAGGCGGACGCCGCCCCCGGCGGTGGCCTCCTCCTCGAGCAGTTCCCCGTCGTGGCCCCCGATGTGGGAGATGATCGCGAGTTGGAACGCCCCGGTCGAGATCAGTGCGAACACCCGCTCGGTGGGATGGTCGAACTCCAACTCCTCGTGGATGGTCTTCACATATGAAAGTGTACGAGCCGGCCGTGGACCCCTACCGCTTCGGGGTGTATGTCCATATCCCCTTCTGCACGTCCCGTTGTGACTACTGCGCCTTCGCGACATGGACCGACCGTTCGCATCTGATCGGCGACTACGTCGACGCCTGCGTGACCGACGCCCGCCGTCGACTCGATGGGGCGCCCGCGGCCACCTCGGTCTTCTTCGGGGGAGGGACGCCCTCGCTGCTCGAGCCCGACCAGATCGGGGCCATCCTGGCCGCCGTCGAGCGGTCCGCAGACGCCGAGGTCACGGTCGAGTGCAACCCCGAGACCGTCGACGGGGCCAAGCTGGCGGGCTACCGGGACGCCGGAGTCAACCGCCTCTCGTTCGGCGTACAGTCCATGGCCGCCCATGTCCTCGACGGGTTGGGCCGACGCCACGACCCGGAGGAGGTGAGCCGGGCGGTGCAGGCGGCCGGGGCCAGCGGATTTGCCGACCGTTTCAGCGTCGATCTGATCATGGGCGGCGCCGGCGAGTCCATGGCGGATTGGGTCGCCACCCTGGAAGCGGTGCTGGCCCTGTCGCCGGCGCCGGTCCACGTCAGCGCCTACGGACTCACCGTGGAGCCGGGCACCCCCCTGTGGGCCGACCCCCGCCGTCACCCCGACCCCGACGATCAGGCCGACAAGTACCTCTACGCAGAGGAACGGCTGGGGCGGGCCGGTCTCCACTGGTACGAGATATCCAACTGGGCCCGCCCGGGGGCCGAGTGCCGACACAACCGGCTCTACTGGAGCCAGGGCGAGTACCAGGGCATCGGCTGCGCGGCCCACTCCCACCGGGTGGACCCGCAGACCGGCTGGGCCCGACGATGGTGGAACGTGCGCACCCCCGACCGCTACATAAGGCTGGTCGGAGCGGGTCAGGATCCGGTGGCAGCCGGCGAGGACCTGGACCCCCGGGTCCGCCGGACCGAGCGACTGGAGCTTCAGCTCCGGACCCCGGAGGGGGTGCCGGCCCCGGCGGTGGCCGGCTGGCCCGATGACCCGGCTTTGGCCGGACTGCTCGAATCCGGGCCGGAGGGACGCCTGGTTCTCACCGTGCAGGGTCGGCTGCTGGCCAACGAGGTGGCCCTGCGTCTGGTCTGATGATGTCCAGTGTGATTCGAGTGCGTTTCATGGTATAACTGTTCCATGCAGGTCGAGCTGCAGGGGGAGCGGGTGGTCAAAGCGGCCGGATCGGACGCCGAGCGGGCCCGGCTCGGGGCGGAGGCCCGGGCGCTCAGGGCGTGCGCCCATCCCGGGGTGGTGCGCCTACTCGGATCGGATGGTGGAGACCCGCCCGGCCGGCTGTTCCTGGCTCGCGTGGCGGGCTGCTCGCTGGCCGCCTCCCCGGTCGGGATGGAGGAGGAGGTGGCGGCCGGGGTGGTGGCCTCGGTGGCCGCCACCCTGGCCGACCTCCACGAGCTGGGTTGGGTGCACGGTGCCGTCACCGCCGACCATCTGCTCCTCGACGAGCAGGGCCGGCCGGTCCTGTGCGGGTTCGGCCGGGCCTGCCAGCCTCCGTCCCGGTCAGCTCTGGCTTCACTGGCGGCTGATGACGTGGCAGCCCTGATCGCGGTCATGGCGGAGCGCCTGCCGACTCATGCCGACCGCCGGCTGGTCCGGCTCCTGTCCGCTCCGAGCGGCCACCGCACGAACCGGCCTCTCAGCGCCCGCCGGCTGGCCCGGCGGACAGTGGATCTGGTTCCCGGCGCCCGGCTCGAGCCCCCGGTCGGGCGGCCGGAGCCGGATCCCGGACCTCCGACGGCCGGTCAGCTGCCGCCGCCGGCCGGCCCCGCAGCGCCGCCGGCCGGCCCCGCAGCGCCCCCGGCCCGCCCGGCGGCGACTTCGGCCCGCCCGGCGGCACCCCGGGCTGGATCAAGCTCGGTCCGGCGGTGGCTGGTGCTGGCGGGAGGCGGGACCGCGGCTGCGGCCCTCGGGGTGGGTTTGGCCGTGGCCGGCTTCCACCCGGGTCGGGGTTCGCCGCGAGGGCCCGTCGGGCCCGGGCCGGCCATCCCGGGCGTTGTGCCGGCCGGCCCTGCCTCCCGGCCCCCGGATGCCCCGCCGGCAGCCGTCGGGCGCTACGTGATGAGCGACCCCGGCGGTGGCCGGCTGATCACCGCTGTGGGCCGGTGGGGTTGTGGTCCGGCCCGCCCGGCGGCGCTCGACCTGGCTGACGGGTGGGTGTGGATATTCGTTCACTGGCCGGGACCCGGTTCGTCGGTCCGGGCCCGGGCGGTGGTCGACCGGCCGGGGGCGGTCGGTCTGCTCGCCGAGCGCGCCGGGGCCGGATGCGACGATCTCCTGATCCTGGGCCGCTCCGGTGCCCGCTACCCGGTACCGCGCGCCGCCCTGGTGTCGCGGTCATGACGGAGCGGGCCGCTGCGGGGGCGGTGGGGAGGTCCCTGGCCGGCGTTCTGGCCAGCGCCGCCGCCGGCATGGCGGTGCTGATCGCAGGGCGGGACCTGCCCGTGCCCCACCGGCTCGCCGGCCACTCCGTCGAACGGTGGTGGCAGGCGGTCGGACCTCTGGTGGCGGTGTTCGCCCTGGCGCGGTTGTGTCTGATCGCCGTGGCCGCCCTGGTGGTCCTGGCGTTCGCCTGGCTGACGCTCGCCCTTGGCGTGCGATCGGGATCGGCGCTGGCCCGGAGCGTCCTGGTCGGCCGGGGCCTGCCGGGGGTCGGTGCGCTGCTCCGGTTGGCGATCGCCCTCAGCGCCACGGGAGCCGCCGTGGCCGGTTGCGGCACCGGTGGGCGTGCGGTTGCTGGCGGCGGTGCAGCAGGGCAGCCGCCGTCGGCGCCGACCCTCACCAACACCGCTGCGCCGAGGGGTCCCTCGGTCGCAGTGCCCACCCCCTCCCGGCCACGCCCCCGACCAGCGGACGCGCTCCCGGCAGCTGGCGCGACCGCTGCTGCTTCGGCCGCCCCGGCGGCGCCGTCGAGCCCGGCCCCGCCGGGAGGAAGATGGCTGGTCCGGCCCGGTGACAGTCTGTGGTCGATCGCCGAGGCCACGGTCAGGGGTACCCCGGACCAAGTGGCCGGGTACTGGGCCGAGCTGGTGGCCGCCAACCGGCCCACCCTGCCCGACCCGGCTGACCCCAGCCTCCTGTTCCCCGGCGATGTGGTGGTACTGCCTCACCTGCGCGCCGCACCCCGGTGAGCCAGACTGGGCCGATGGCGCGACGGATCCTCGATGCGGTCGGGCTCGTCGGCGCCCTCACTCTGGTCGCCCTGCTCGGCGTGACGTTCCTCGATGCCCCGCCGGCCCGGGCCCGGTCGTTGCCGACGCAGGTGCTCCAGGCGACCACCGTCCCTCGGCCCACCACGCCCGCCACGTCGGTCGCTCCCCCCAGATCGGTGACCACTCCGACGGCCCCGGCGACCACGGTCCGGACCGCCCCGCCCCGGTCCACGGTCCCCACCACCAGGCCCGCCCCGACCACCACCCCGCCGACCCGGCCGGCCACCCCGCCCCCCGCCCCGAGCTACACCACCGCCCAGCCGACAACCACCGTTGCGGCCACCACCACCACGAGCACGACCATCGCCCCGCTCGGTAACTCCTTCCCGGCGACCCCGGCGACCCTGCCCCTGCGGACCAGGGGCACCAGCGCCCACGTCAATCCGGTCTTCGCCGTACTGTCCGGCATCGGGTTCCTGGTCGCCCTGCTGATCGTGAGCGGAAGGCTGCTGGTCACCCGGTCCGGAGGCCTGGACCGTCAGCCGCTGCCGCCGGAGAGCGACTAGGCCGTTACCTCCTCAGCTGGCGGTGAGCCGCTCCTCGTAGAGCCGGAAACCCACGGAGTCGAACGCCACCAGTATCACCTTGCGGACCGAGGTTTCGGCCTCGGTGACCGAGCGCACCGCTATGTCCGCGGCCAGGTTCCTGGGAAAGCCGTAGACCCCCGTCGAGATGGCCGGGAACGCCACCTCGGCCGCCTCCAACTCGTCGGCCACCTCCAGCGACCGGCGGTAGCAGGAGGCCAGGACCTCGGCCTCGCCGTCCGCCCCGCCCCGCCACACCGGGCCCACGGTGTGGATGATCCAGCGAGCCGGCAGAGCGAAGCCCGGGGTGGCCTTGGCGTCACCGGGCTCGCAGCCGCCCAGTCGGGCGCACGCCTGCGACAGCTCCTTCCAGCCCGCCGCCGAATGGATGGCCCCGTCGACGCCTCCGCCGCCGGCCAGGGCCGCGTTGGCCGCGTTGACCACGGCATCCACCGGCAGTTTCGTTATGTCGCCTAGTACAACTTCTACGCTCCCGGCCGGCATGACGCTTATTCTGCCCACACCGGGCGGCGACATGATCCGGTCACAAGGGGACTTTGGTCTCTAGGGGTAGAGCGGTGCAGGGAGGAACAATAGGGTTTAAATCCCATCCGGGAGGGGCGATGCAGAGAGGTCTTCCTCGTGTCCCGGCCACGCCGGAGCACGAACTCGACGGTCGATGGAGCAATCAACAGGGCTCGATCCTGGAGTTGGAGGTCCACGGAGACGGATGGATCAGCGGCACCTTCAGGGCCGCCAGTGACGGGACTTCGTACCGGCCGTACCGGGTCAGCGGGACCTACACGGTGCGCCAGGACGGCGGGCGGGGTGTGGTGGGCTCGGTGGTCGGCTGGCCGCAGTCAGGTTCGATCACCGTCTGGACCGGCGAGTTCGACCCGCAGCGCGACGAGCTGCGCACCAGTTGGCTCATGATGGCACCATCGGAGCAGGTCCGACCGGGGGAGAGCGACGAGTTGACCGCGTCGGTCAGCGGGGAGATCTTCCGTCGGTTGGTCCGGCCTCCGTCCATGGCCCGGGCCGGCTGACCGTTCCATGGGGCACCGGCCCGACGGGGTGGACTGATGGCATGACACCCCTTTTCATTACCCCGGACATTTAGTACGTTCCGGAGTGTGGTCAGCGGCGCGGCGACCAGTGAGGCGGTGGCGTGGACCTCACCGCTGCGCGAGATAGAGCGGGCGGTGCAGGAGCGGGCCAAGCAGGCCGACATCGACATGTCCGAGCCGCTGGCCCGGGACCGGCTGCGGGTCCTGCTGGTGGAGGAGGTCTCGAGGTGGCGTGACGAGTTCCGCCGGGGACGCCGCCCGCTCGACATCGCCGACCCGGATGCCGCGGTGGAACGGGGCCTGAGGAACCTGGCGGGCTACGGGCCGCTCGAGCCGCTTCTGGCCGACCCCGACGTGTGGGAGATAATGGTCAACGGTCCGGCCGCCATATTCACCAAGCGGCACTCCGGAACCGGGGGATACCACAACGAGGTGTTCCATGACGACGACCACGTCAGTCGGGTACTGACCAAGATCCTCGACGACGCCAGCCGATCCCACCGCAAGCTCGACGCTGCGGAGGGCCTGCAGGACGCCCAGCTGGACAACGGGGCCCGGCTGCACATCGTCCACTCGGACATCGGACGCGACGGCCACCTCCTGGTCAACATAAGGAAGTTCTCCGGTGTGACCCGCCGGTCGCTGCGCGAGCTCATCGCCCTCGAGATGCTGGACCAGCCGACGGCCCGTTTCCTCTCGGCGTGCGTCCGGAGCGGCCTGTCGGTGCTCGTCGCCGGTGCCCCGGGTTCGGGGAAGACGACGCTTCTCGGGTGCCTGGCCGCCGAGGTGGACCCATCGTTGCGGGTGGTGGTGGCCGAGGAGGTATTCGAGACCGACGTGCCACTGCCCAACGTGGCCCACATGCAGACCCGGCCGGCCCGCTCCGACCGCAAGGAGGTCGACCTGCGCCGACTGGTCGCCGGCTTCTTGCGGATGGCCCCGGACGTGGCCATCGTCGGGGAGGTGCGGGACCGCGAAGCCCTCCCGCTGCTTCTGACCCTGTCCTCAGGTGTGCAGGGGTTCACCACGATCCACTCGGGGTCGGCCCGCCAGGCCCTCTCGCGGTTGCGCTTCATCTGCCAGCTGTCCGAGACCGGGTCCGATCTCAGCGTCGCAGCCCTGTCCGCGTTGGTGAGCGAGGCCGTAGACGTGGTCGTCCACTGCGCCCGGCGCAACGGCGTCATCCGGGTCACCGAGGTGCTGGCGGTGGAGGACCTGCAGGTGGCGGCCGGCACCGTTGCGTTCACCACCACCGGCCTGTTCGTACGTCCCCGCTTCACCGACGCCCTCCGCTGGTCCGGGAATCTGCCCGTCCGGGCCGCCCGGGCCCTGGAGCTGCACGGCTACGACATCCGCTCGCTGGTGTCCCAGGAGGCCGTTCCGTGAGCCGCGCCGCGGAGGTGGCGGCGGCCGCAGCGGCAGTCATGGCCGCTGCCGGGGCCTACCTGCTGTACTCCGCGGTGTTCAGTGGCGATGGCGACCACGGGCGGCCGTCGGGGCTGTCGAGGAGGGCGGCCATGCGCAGCGGGGCCCGGCTGTGGCTGGAACAGGCCGGTGTGGGGACGGTCTCGGTGAGGGAGTTCGCCTCGGCGATCGGGGCCCTGTTCGTGCTCGGTGGCGTCGGCGGGTACCTGCTCTTCGGCGCTGTCGCACCGGCGGTACTGGTCGGGTTCCTGGCGGCGAGCTTCCCGGTGTCCGCCTACCGCCGCCGGCGCCAGGCACGGATCGAGAAGGCCGGTGAGAGCTGGCCCGCTCTGTTGGAGGAGATGAGGCTGAGGACCGGCTCGCTCGGGAGCTCGGTGCCCCAGGCCCTCTTCGAGGCCGGCCGGCGGGCTCCCGAGGAGTGGCGCCCGGCCTTCGCCGCCGCCGAACGGGAATGGCTGCTCACCACCGACTTCAACCGGACGGCCTCGCTGCTCAAGGACCGCCTGGCCGACCCGGCCGCCGACGCGATCTGTGAGACCCTCCTCCTGGCCCACGAGGTCGGTGGTACCGACATGGACTCGAGGCTGGCCGACCTGATCGAGGACCGGGTGGCGGACCTGCAGGATCGCAAGGACTCGGTCAGCCGCCAGGCGGGGGTGCGTTTCGCCCGGCGCTTCGTGCTGCTGGTGCCCCTCGGGATGGCGCTGGCCGGCCTGACCATCGGGACCGGCCGCCACGCCTACGCCACCGCGGGTGGTCAGGTGGCGGTGGCGGTGGGGCTGATGGCGGTGGGGGCATGCTGGGCCTGGTCGGGGCGGCTCATGAGGCTGCCGGGCCCTCCGCGGGTGTTCCGGTGAGGCTGGCGCTGGGGGCCGGGGTGCTGGTGTGGATCGGTGCCACACTCGTGCTCTCCGGTTCAAGGCGGTTCAGCCGTCCGGCGCTCACCGACCGTCTGCGCCCCTTCCACCCCGGGGCCGGCGACCGGGGCCCTTCCGCCGGGTCCGTCGAATCGGTGCGCGACGTGCTCCGGCCCCTCGTTGGCGATGCCGGCGACCGCCTGGCTGCGCTGTTCGGCGTTCAGGAGAAGCTCGAGGTGCGGCTCCGCCGGATCCACTCGGACGTGTCGCCCGGGGCCTTCCGGGCCCGCCAGATGGCCTGGTGCGGCGTCGCGCTGGTGGCCGGCGCGGCGGCCGCTTCGATCAGCCGTTCGGCACCGCTCAGCCTGCTGCTGTTGGTGGGCGGCCCCCTCCTGGCCTTCCTGGTGATCGAGCAGCGGTTGGCCCGGGCGTCGGAGCAGTGGCAGCGGACCACGGAGGCGGAACTCCCGGTCGTGGCCGAGCAGATGGCCACCCTGCTCAACGCCGGCTATTCGCTCGGGGCGGCCCTGGCCCGGCTGGCCGCCCGGGGAAACGGCTGTGTGGCCCGGGACCTGGACGAGGTCGTCAACCGGCTACAGCAGGGATTGTCGGAGGCGGAGGCCCTGCGGGAGTGGGCCGAGCGCAGCGGGTCGCGGGCCGTGGAGCGGCTGGTCGGGATACTCACCGTCCATTCCGCAGCCGCCGACCTGGGTCGGATGGTCATAGCGGAGGCCAGGCAGGCCAGGAGGGACCTGCACCGGCGGACCGTCGAGGTCATGGAGCGGAGGGCCCAGCAGGTGTGGGTGCCGGTCACGGTCGCCACCCTGGTTCCCGGGGTGATCCTGCTGGCCGTTCCGTTCCTGGCCGCGTTGAAACTGTTCGCCAACGCTTGAGAACCTATTGCGGACATTGATGTAGTTTGCGTATTTTTGCCGGAGAGGCGAGAGATGGGGGGAAACGGAGTGCCGGTTTCCAAGACCCGTTATCCCGGCGGCAAGCGGGCGTCGGCCCGGCCCCGGGACGAGCGGGGAGAAGGCGTCATATCGACTGCCATCGCCGTGCTGGTGATGGCCTTCATCGGGGTGGCCATGTGGGTCGCGTTCGACTCGACGTTCAACCACGCCGCGGCCCATGTGGACCGCCAGGTCAACTGCATCGGCCAGACGACGGCGAGCTGCTGACCGGCCCGCCGCCGGGGTGGCGGTCGTCGGCACCGTGGTCGGCTTCGCCGTGTTCATGGTGCTGCTGTTGTTCGCCACCCAGGTGGTCGTGCGGCTCTATGCCACCTCGGTGCTGACCTCGGTGGCCACCCGGGCCGCGGAGAGCGTGGCCCAGTCGCCGGTGCCGGCCGCCTACGAGGCGGACGCCGAGGCCGCCGCCCGCATGGCCCTCGGACCGCTCGAGGGTCGGACGGCCAGGTTCGTGTGGGACGAGGCCGACGCCCGACAGGTGGTCCTGCACGTGGTGGCCCGTAGCCCGGAGTTCCTTCCCGGTCTCCCCGGCTGGACGCGCATCACCCGTACGGTGACCGTTCGCACCGAGAGGTTCCGTTGACCACTCCCGTCCTGCGGCTGCCCCGGTCCGGCCGGTCCGGGGCGACCGATCCCCGAATCGGCGCCGGCCGGGGACGGGGCGACGCCGGTTTCGTGGGCGGTTTCACCGGCCTGCTGTTCGGGATGCTGCTGTTCGTGGCCGGCACCCTGCTGGTGGCCTACGCCTGGGCCGTCGTCGACACCAAGAGCGCCACCACCGAGGCGGCCCGCCAGGCCGCCCGGACCTTCGTCGAGGCGGCCGACCCGGCGGTGGCGGAGTCGAACGCCACCTCGGCCGCCGATCAGGCGTTGGCCGGGTTCGGCCGGAACCCGAGCCGGGCCCGGATCGCCGTGGTGGCGGGCGGCTTCGCCCGCTGCCGGATGATCACCATCGCCGTTTCCTACCCGGCGCCGCTCCTCGAGCTTCCCTTCGTCGGTCCCGTGGGCCGGGGCCTCTCGGTGCGAAGCGATCACTCCGAGCTGGTCGATCCCTTCCGCTCCGGGCTGCCGGGAACCTCGGCGTGCCCGTGACCGTGGAGCAGGAGAAGCGGCCGGTCGAGCCCGCCGCCCCGGTCGCCGAGCGGGGCAGTGCTCTGGCCCTGGTGCCGGCCGGATTCCTGGTGCTGGTGCTCCTGGCCTCCCTGGCCGTGGACAGCGCCGTCGCCTATCTGGGCCAGCAGCAGCTCCACGATGCCCTGGCCGCGGCAGCCAACGACGCGGTCACGGCCGGGCTGGACAATGCCTCCTTCTACCTCCACGGATCCCTCGTCCTCGACCGGGCGGCGGTGGCTCAGACGGTGTGCGCGTCCGTGGCCGCCCAGCACGACTCCGGGCTGCACGACATAACCCTGAGCGTGGCCATCGAGGGTGACTCCGTCCGCGTCGCCGGGTCGGCGGTCGTCGAAGCGGTCTTCGGCCGGGCCATTCCGGGAATGGCCCGGCGGTCCGTGAGTTCGAGCGCGGCGGCGACGCTGGCCAGCGGTCCGGTGGTTCCCGGGCCGGCAGCTCCCGCCGCGCAGCAGCGGCTTCAGTGCGGATAGAAGCGGCCCGGGGACCGCGCCGTCGCCGAGGCGGCCACCAGGGCCTGTCCGGCCGCGTCGAGGTCGGCCCGGGCGGTTGCCAGGCGCGCCGGCGCCGGTGAAGCGCCGGCACCGGCCAGGAGGTCCACAGCATCAGTGGCCCTCGTGAGCGCCGATGACCAGATCCGTGCGAGCCCCGCTCCGGGAGGTGCGGGGATACGCCCGGCCCGCCCGAGATCCCCACGCAGCCGCGCCAGGAGGGGGCCGACGGGTCCGGTGCTCGGGGGCTCGGTCCGGGACGGAGAGAGAGAGCCCTGCAGGTCGGTGATGTCCCGGGCCAGAGCGACGAAGTGGGGGCCGGCGAGGTCGGCCCACCGCTGCGCCGGGGTGGGCGCCGCGGGTGCGGCGGGCCAGAACGCACCCGCCAGCACCCCGAGCAGGACGGCCGCCGCGAGCGCTTCGGCCGCCCAGCGTCGGACCGGGGGGCGGAGATGGGCGAGAAGGGCCCGCCGTGTAGATCGTCGTGCCCTGCCGGGGTCGGTGGCCCCCGGCGGGGGAGGGGGCGGTCCCACCATCGCGTAGCGGTCGTGGCCGGAGGCGTGCCGCGTCGGGAGCGGGGGGCGCTTTCCATCCCGCCCGCCGCCCCCCGAGGCGGTCCGGCCGTCGAGCGGGGCTGCCGGTCCCGGCATCGAAGCGGCCCGGCCGTCCGCTGCGACGCCCGATCCCGCCCCGCCGACCCGCAGCGGCCGGCCCCAAGGGACGGTGGCCACGGCCTGGGCCACCACCGGCCGGACCGGCGCCCCGGGCCCGCCGGTTCCCCCGGCCGCGCCGGTGTCCCCGACGCGACCGGATCCACCGGGGTCGGGCTGGGGCAGCGGGTGGGGCCACTCCGCTGCGTCGGGGATGCTCGGGGGGGACTCGGCCAGGCCCTCAACGCTAGGCCCGGACCCCCTCCAGGATGCGGACCGGGTGGTCCCCATCGGCCAGAATGACTGGGCCATGCGTCTGGTCATCGCCACCTGCCGCGTCGATTACGCCGGCCGCCTGTCCGCCCACCTGCCTTCTGCCACCCGGTTGATCATGGTGAAGGCCGACGGTTCGGTGTCGGTCCACTCCGACGGCGGCGCATACAAGCCCCTCAACTGGATGACCCCGCCCTGCCGGCTGCAGGCCGGGGATGACCAGTGGATCGTGACCAACTCCAAGGGCGAGACCATCACCATCCATCTCGAGCAGATCCACTACGACGTCGAGCACGATCTGGGCCAGGACCCGGGCCTGAGGAAGGACGGGGTGGAGGCCGATCTGCAGCAGCTGCTGGCCGCCCGCCCCGAGGTGCTCGGTGTCGGCTTGAAGCTGGTCCGCCGGGAGTACCCCACCGACATCGGTCCGGTGGACCTGCTCTGCCGCGACGCCGAGGGGCGGGCGGTCGCCATCGAGATCAAGCGCCGGGGCGAGATCGACGGCGTGGAGCAGCTGGCCCGTTACCTGGAGAGGCTGGACCTCGATGGTCGGCTCCGGCCCGTGCGGGGGATGTTCGTGGCCCAGCAGATCAAGCCGCAGGCGCAGGTGCTGGCCGCCGCCCGAGGCATCGAGTGCGTCGAGGTCGACTACGACGAGCTGCGCGGCTCCGCCCCGGACCGCCTGACCCTGTTCTGAGCGCCGTCCGGTTCCAAAGCGCACTGCGCCCGGCGCCTGTCTGGATCTTCGGTGATCCGGGGCCTTCAGGGCGAGCCGGGGCCGTACTCGGCGTCGGACCAGGAGCCCAGTGACCCGGGAGTGATCCGCTCGGCCCCGAGGCTGGGCGGGGCGCTGTCGGCCACCCGGTCGGCCACCAGCTGCACCGCTCGGGTCACCGGCTCCACGAGGGCTGCGGGCAGGGGTTCGGTGTCGCGCAGGACGTCCTCGACCCGGCGTTCGGGCAGGTGCACCGGCCCGGCCAGCGCCAGTCTGAGGCCCGAGGATTCGAGGATGGAGGCCAGCGCCCTGCCCGCCTCCGCTCTGGCCCGCGGGTGTCTGGGTGACCGGTTGATCACGGCGACCACCCGGTCAGGGTTGACCCCGGACCGGGCCAGGTCCCGGACCAACCGGCTCAGCGAGTGGATCCCCTTCATCCCCGGAGCTCCGACCACCGCCACCACCGTGGCGCTGAGCGCCGCCGCCCGGGCCAGGTGATTGCGCTCCTGCACTTCCAGCGAGCCGGTCTCGGCCTCTCCTTCCACGTCTCCAGTCGTGTCCGCCACCACCGCCTGGAAGCTCCTTCGCAGCCCCGTCAGGGCCGCGTCGGTGGCCCTCGGGCGCAGAGCCGACCAGGCTTCGGGCTGGCGCAGTCCGAGCAGCAGGCGGTATCCCCGCCGGGGGACGTCGAAGGTCATCCGGGAGATCTCCTCGGGTGACGGACGGGCCAGGCGGTGGGCTTCGACCAGCTCCTGGATCCCGGGGCCGAGCTCCCTGCTGTCGTGGAGCATGGCCTGTTCGGCCCGCAGTGCCAGGTCGGCCAGCAGCACCCGCGAGCCGTAGCGGGGATCGCCGGCCAGCCCCTGGGCCAGCGCCACGGCCACGACCGATGTGCCGGTACCTCCGGGGCCGCACACCGCGAAGAGCGGGGCCTGCCACAGCGGCGCCGGTGAGTCTGCGATCAGCGGCGGCAGGCCGGTGGCCTGCCCGACCGGTGCGCAGTGGGCGCCCAGGACCTCCACCAGGTCCTCCCGGCTGAAGTGCGGCGCCAGCTCGGCCGAGCAGCCCAGGTCGTGGGCCCACAGCGGGGGCTCGCGGCCGGTCAGGACCACCACCACCGGGGTGGCCCGGGCCCGCGCCACATCGATCAGGTCCCGATCGAGAGCGGGGGTGGAGGCGTCGATGACGAGCGCGGAGTGGGGGCGCCCCGACGCCAGGCGGGCCCTCACCTCCTCCGCCGACAGGCACTTGATGAACTCCGCAGCCAGCGAGGCGGAGGTCGTCCACTGCGACACCGCGTCGAACCAGGGGGCCCGGGCCGGGGCCAGGCCGAGCAGCACGTAGCGGTCGCCGCTCACCCGGCTGGCGCCGGCCCCGGACCGACCCCGTCGGAGGGTTCGGCCCGCACCAGGATGACCGCGCCGGAGTGGGCGGCCTGGACCACCATCTCGGCTTCCCTCAGGCTCTGCACCCCGAGCGTCACCACCGTGCCCGACCCCGAGACCGGCGCCAGGGTCGACCCGGCCCTCGTGACCGACAGCAGAGCGGCGCCCCGCAGCACCACCGTGATCCCGGGGGCCCCGGCCGAACCCGACCCGGCCGCCAGGCCGCTGTTCCCCGACGATCCCGTCCCCGCCGTCCCCGAGCCCCCCGCCGCCCCCGGGTACACCGCCGTCCCCGAGGCCCCTGACGACCCCGGGCCGGACGGAACCGCCAGCACGTCGACGGAGTCTCCGGCGTTGAGGGCGGCCAGCGAGGTGGGGTCCACCGCCACGCTCACCGGCCGCAGCCCGGTGCCGGCTCCGGCCGGATCGAGCATGCTGGACTGGATCAGCTCGCCGGGGCTGACCGCCACCGCCAGGGCCCGGCCGATGACCGTGCCGGTGCTCTCGAACGCCCGACCCCTGGTGGCTGCCGGGAGCCGGAACGTCTCGGTCGCAGTGTCCCCCGGGGCGACGACGGTGCCGGCGGCGAGAGGCTGGGCGGCCACGACGTAGCTGGCCGACCCGCCCCCGCCGGTGGCGACCACCCCGGCGAAGACCACGACCGCAGCGGCCGCAATGAGCAGACCGCCGAGGACCGCCCTGCCCCCCGGCAGGCCCGCCCGCCGGGCCCCGATCACCCCCGCCGAAGGGGTTGTCGGGGACGGGCCGGACCCGGCTGCCCGCTCCCCGAACCCCGCGTCGACGACCAGACCGGGTCCTCTCGACGCCCGCCGCCACACCACACATGAAATCTAACGAGAACCTACCGGACCTGTCTACGGGTAAATGCCCGAAACGGCCCGGAAGGGCCAAACCCGGAGCCCGGTACTCCCGGGACCGGGCCGGCGGACGGCCCCGGCGGGCGGCCCCCACCGTCGCCGCCGCCGTACCCGGGCGGGGCCGTCCCCGATCCCGGGTGTCCCGAAGCGTCCGTCCCGGCCGGCCGGCGCGCGCCACCGGCGCGCCCCGCCGGGCGGAATAGGGTGGATCGCTCCGGGTGGCGCGCTCCTGTCCAGCGGGCCCAGCCGGCTCCGGCACCGCCCGGCGCCCGGCCGGTCGCCGGCCGCGGGGCCCGTCACGGCAGGCGGCTCCGGGCCCGCCCGGCGCGGGCGCGCCTCATGAAAGTCAACGAGATCTCACCGGCTTGTCTGTTGGGCCGTTATCATGGCGCCATGAGCGAACCGATCCAGTGGATGGGCACGCGCGAGGCCTGCGAGCGGCTCGGGGTGACGCTACGGACCCTGTACCGATTCATCGACGAGGGGCAACTGCCCGCCTACAAGATGGGTCGGGTGATCCGGGTGCAGGCATCCGACGTGGACGACTTCATCTCCCGGATGCGGATAGAGCCCGGCACCCTCGAGCACCTCTACCCCGAGCCCAAGCCCCGGGAGGCCCGGGCCGTGGCCGGTGAGGGCTCGGAAGGCGGCGAGGACTTCTAGGCGGGGACCTGCGGGCGAGGGCTCCGGTGCCGGCCTAGCGGAGCTCGCACCACTGGAGGGAGCCGGCCGGCACGTGCACCAGCCGCCGGGCCGGTCCCGGGGCGCGCAGGGTCACCACGTCGCGACCGACGGCCACGAGCTCACCCTCGATCCGTCCGGCGGGGGTGCCCACCGCCACCGGTGCCCTCTCGGCGGCCAGTTCGGCCAGCACCGAGTCGAGGGACAGGGCCAGCGGGGCGGTCCGGTCCCCGCCCGGCAGGCTGATCCCGCTCCCGACGTCACCGCGTCCGGGGCCGGCGAACCAGCCACCGGCTCCGTCCCCGCCGCCACCGGTGCCGGGGAGAGGCCACACCGAGCACAGCGCGCCGGTGCGGACCACCACCGGCGGGCGGTCCCGCTGCTCCACCACCACGAAGTCCCGGCCCACCCCGACCAGCCGGCCGGTCAGCCGGCCGGACCCCGCCGCCCCCCGGGCGGGTGGGTCGCCCGGTGCCGGGCCGGCGCAGACGACGGCCACCTCGGCCTGCCGCTCGGCCAGGTCCACCAGGATGCCGGCCAGGGTGGCCGACCCGGCGGCCGCCTCGGTGAGGGCCCGGAGGCGGGCCCGACCGGAGGCGGCCCCGGCCACCCGCTGGCCGGCCGCCCACCCGCTGAGGGCCTCCAGGAACCGCTCCTCGGCGAAGCCGGACGGCTCCGCACCGTCCTCCTCCCCGGGCGGCTCTGGCTCTGCCACGGTGCCGAGGGTAGCTTCGCGTCGATGGCCGACTGCCTGTTCTGCAAGATCGCCGCCGGCGACGTCCCCTCGAAAGAGGTGCTGTCGGCGGAGCGGACCTACGCCTTCCACGACATCAACCCGGCCGCCCCGGTGCATTTCCTGGTGGTTCCCCGCCAGCACATCACCAACGCCGCCGAGGTCGGGCCGGACCACGGCGAGGTCGTGGCCGAGATGTTCGTGACCGCCCGGGCCGGGGCCGCGTCGCTGGGCATCGCCGACGGCGGCTACCGGCTGGTGTTCAACGTGGGCGAGCACGCCCTCAACAGCGTCCCGCACCTGCACATGCACGTGCTCGGCGGTCAGCAGATGGGCTGGCCCCCCGGCGTGGAGCCGCTCCGATAACCGGATTCGCGTCGGGCGGTCGGCGAGACGGTACCGTGGAGGGGGAACAGCCCGTGTCCACGACCGTCACCGTCACCGTCCCCAATCATCTGATGCCCCGCCTCGTTGGCCCGCTCAACGAGAACCTGCGGTTGGTCGAGGATGCGTTCGAGGGAACGTCCATCCACGCCCGGGGCAACGAGTTCACCATCGCCGGGGACGACGCCGTGGTGGCCGCCCGCCTGGTCGACGAGTTGCGACTGCTGCTCGAGCAGGGCCAGGCCCTGGATCCGCAGGTGGTGCACCGCACCATCGACATGGTGCGCGCCGACGAGCGACCCTCCGAGGTGCTGGCCGCCGAGGTGCTGCGCTCGGCCCGGGGCCGGTCCGTCCGGCCGAAGACCAGTGGCCAGAAGCGCTACGCCGAGGCCATCCGGGACAACATCGTCACCTTCGGGGTGGGTCCCGCCGGTACCGGTAAGAGCTATCTGGCGGTGGCCCTGGCGGTGCAGACCCTGCAGGCCAAGCAGGTGGACCGCATCATCCTCACCCGTCCGGCGGTGGAGGCGGGGGAGCGCCTGGGCTTCCTGCCCGGGGACCTGATGGCCAAGGTCGACCCGTACCTGCGTCCCCTCTACGACGCCCTCTACGACATGCTCGGCCCCGAGAACTCCCGCCGGCTCATGGAGGCCGGCACCGTCGAGGTGGCACCGCTGGCCTACATGCGGGGCCGCACCTTGAACAACAGCTTCATCATCCTCGACGAGGCGCAGAACACCACCCCGGAGCAGATGAAGATGTTCCTCACCAGGATCGGCTTCGGGTCGAAGGTGGTGGTGACCGGCGATGACACCCAGATGGACCTGCCCGGCGGCCGGTCCGGCCTGAGCGGCCTGGAGCAGACCCTCGCGGGCATAGAGGGCCTGGCCTGGGTGACCCTGGGTCGACGCGACGTGGTGCGCCACCGCATCGTGGCCGACATCGTGGGCGCCTACGAGGAGGCCGAGCGCAACCGGCCGCCTCGGGGGGGCGCCACCCACTCCCCGAACGGCCACCCGGCCGATCCCGAGACCGACCCGGGCCAGGCCTCCGGCCGCCCGGCCTGAGCGACCAGGCGGACTTCCCCCGTGCCCCCTTCCGTATTCGCCGCCGACGAACAGTCCGACCGCCCGGTCGACACCATGCGTTGGATCCGCCTGGCCGAGGCGGTCCTCGCCGACGAGGGCATCAGGGGCGACACCGAGGTGTCGATCCTGTACGTGGACGAGACCACCATCGCCGACCTCAACGGCCGGTTCCTGGGCAAGGAGGGCCCTACCGACGTTCTGGCCTTCCCCATCGACGAGGAGCCGGTGGAGGGTGGGCGTTCGCCGGACTCGGGCGGGACCGGGCCCGGCTTCAGCCCGTCCGCCGACGAGGCGCCCACGCTGCTGGGCGACGTGGTGATCTGCCCCGCGGTGGCGTGGCGCAACGCCCCCGAGCACGCCGGCAACTACGACGACGAGCTGGCCCTCCTGCTGGTCCACGGGCTGCTCCACCTCCTCGGGCTGGACCACGAGGACCCCGAGGAGGCGGAGGTGATGGAGGCCAAGGAGCGGGACCTGCTCGGCCGCCACCACAAACCGCCGACCGGCTCCGGGCCGGGCCGCGAAGGCCCCGACCCGGCCGGGGAGGGCAGCGGGTGACAGGTGCGCTGATCGGCGCGTCCCACCAGTTCGGGGGGGAGGAGATCATCCTCATAGCGGTGGTCGTCGTGCTGATCTTCGTGACCGGTTACCTGGCCATGTCCGAGACCGCGCTCACCCGGATCTCCAAGGTCAAAGCCATGACCCTGGTGGAGGAGGAGCGCCGGCGGGCCCCCACGCTGCTACGGCTGGTCGAGCACATCGACCGGGTGCTGCCGGTGGTCCTCTTCGCCCTGGAGATCACCACCCTGGTGGCCGCCACCCTGGTCGGCGTGATCGCCGAGCACGCCTTCGGTCCGCTCGGCGTGGTCGTCGCCACCGCCTTCGAGGTGGTGGTCATCTTCGTGGTCGCCGAACTGGCTCCCAAGACCTGGGCGGTGCAGCACCCCGAGCAGGCCGCCCTGTCCACCTCGCCGGTCATCCGGATGCTGGTGGCGTTCAAGCCCCTTGGCTGGGTGACCCGGGCCCTGATCAAGATCACCAACGCTCTCCTGCCCGGCAAGGGCATCACGGCCGGGCCCTACACCTCCGACGAGATGCTGCGGGCCATCGCCGACGAGGCCGCCGAGGAGGAGGTGATCGAGAACGAGGAGCGCACCCTCATCCACTCGATCATCGACTTCGGCGACACCGTGGTGCGCGACGTCATGGTGCCCCGACCCGACATGGTGGCGGTGGAGTCCTACGCCGGCATCTCCGACGTCATCGACGTCGTCATCCCTTCCGGGTTCTCCCGGATCCCGGTGTACTCGCAGGGCATCGACGACGTGGTCGGCATCGTCTACGTGAAGGACCTGATGCGCGCCGAGCGGGAGGGCAACGGTCAGGGGAGGGTGGCGGAGGTCATGCGCGACGCCCACTTCACCCCGGAGAGCAAGCGGGTCTCGGAGCTGATGCGCGAGATGCAGGCCGGCAAGTTCCACATCGCCGTGGTGGTCGACGAGTTCGGCGGTACCGCCGGCCTGGTGACCCTGGAGGACCTGATCGAGGAGCTGGTGGGGGAGATCACCGACGAGTACGACGTCGAGGAGACCCCACCGGAGTTGCTCGATGACGGGACCCTGGTGGTCAACGCCCGGATGCCCGTCGATGAGGTCAACGATCTCCTGGAGGGGAGCGAGCAGGCGGAGCTGCCCGAGGGCGAGGACTGGGACACCGTCGGCGGCCTCTTGTACTCGCTGCTCGGTCACGTCCCGAGCGAGGGCGAGGCGGCCGAGGTGGACGGCCACCGCCTGATCGCCGAACGGGTCCAGGGCCGGCGCATCGGGCGGGTCCGGATCTCGGTGCTGGCGCCCGCCGATCACGGCGCCGAACCGGAGGCCGACTAGATGCACTCGGGATTCGCGACCATCGTGGGCCGGCCCAACGTCGGCAAATCGACCCTGCTCAACCAGATCCTGGGCCAGAAGGTCTCGATCACCTCACCGGTGGCCCAGACCACCCGGAACCAGGTGCGGGGCGTGCTCACCCGTCCCGAGGTGCAGATCGTCTTCGTCGACACGCCGGGCATCCACAAACCCCGGACCCTGCTCGGGGCCCGGCTCAACGACTCCGCCGAGGAGGCTCTGGGCGGGGTCGACCTGACCGTGCTGGTGGTCGATGCCACGGCCCCCATCGGCCGGGGGGACCGTTTCGTGGCCCAGATGGTCCCGGCCGGGACCATCTGCGTGGTGAACAAGGTCGACGCGGCCCCCCGCCGGGCCGTCCTCGACCAGCTGCAGCGGGCCTCGCACCTGGCCGGCTTCGAGGAGTTCTTCCCGGTGTCGGCCCGGACCGGGGAGGGGGTGGGCGCCCTGGTGGATGCCATCGCCGCCCGCATGCCGGAAGGCCCGCTCCTCTACCCGAAGGACATGGTCACCGACGTCCCCGAGGCGTTCTGGGTGGCCGAGCTGGTGCGCGAGCAGCTGCTGGCGGTCACCCACGACGAGGTCCCTCACTCGATCGCCTGCCGGGTGACCGAGTGGGAATGGCCCCGCATCCGCTGCGAGATCCTGGTGGAACGGGAGTCGCAGAAGGGGATCGTGATCGGTCGCGGCGGTGAGATCCTCAAGCAGGTGGGCATCAGGGCCCGGGCCCAGCTCCCGGAGGGGGCCTTCTTGGAGCTGTTCGTGAAAGTGGATCGCAACTGGCAGAGCCGGCCCAAGGCTCTGGAGCGCCTGGGTTACTGAGCGGCCGCCCGCCCCGCCCCCCGGCCGCCGGCCCGAACCGGGGCCAGGAACTCGACGACCTCGGACCGGTGCCGGGTTCGGCGCATGGGGGGTAGCGCGTTGATGAGGCTCCAGCGGTAGCGGGCCTTGGCCAGCCGGGTGTCGAACACCGCTACCACCCCCCGGTCGGTGGATGACCGGATGAGCCGGCCGGTGCCCTGGGCCAGCATGGCCGCAGCCCGGGGGATGTCGATCATCTCGAACGCGCCGGAGCCGAGCCGGCCCCGCCGGGCCTGCAGCAGCGGGTCGTCGGGCCGGGGGAACGGCAGCCGGTCGATGGTGACGAGCGACAGGGCCGTGCCGGGCACGTCCACGCCCTGCCAGAAGCCCATGGTGGCGAACAGGCACGAGTGCTCCTCGCCGGAGAAGCGGGCCACCAGCGCCGGCTTGGGCAGGTCGGACTGGGTGAGCACCTCCCACTCCACCCGCTTGCGGACGGCGTCGGCGGCGGCCCGCATGGCCCGCCAGCTGGTGAAGAGGGCCATGGTCCGCCCCTCGGCCGCTTCTATCAGGGCCACCAGCTCGTCGTGCATGGCCGCCTCGAAATCGGCCTGGCGGGGATCCGGCAGGTGCAGGGGGCAGTACAGGAGGGCCTGCTCCTCGTAGGCGTAGGGGGACCCGACGTCGAGTTCGTCGTAGGTCGAGGGGGCCAGGCCCAGCCGGTCGCCCAGGCGGGGCGGGATGGTGGCGCTGGTCATGACCGCCGTCGGCCCCTCCGACTGGTCCCAGATCCGGGCCCGCAGAGCGGCTCCGACGTCGAGCGGCGCGACCCGCAGCACCGGGGCGTGTTCGGGCCCCTCCACCCAGGCCACGTCATCGGCGGTGAGGGCGGCCACGCAGTCCAGGTCCTTCTGGAGGTGACCCAGCGCCTGGGCCATCCGCAGGTGGCGACCCCGGTCGTCGCCGGCCGCCCCGTCCTCCTCGCTGCGCCGCGACGCCCGGCGCAGGTCGCCCCCCAGCCGGCTCAACCGCTCCCGCAGCATCACCAGCTGCTCGGCGAACCCGACGTCGAGCGGACGGGGCAGGGACCGGCCGGCGTAGGGGGAGATGAGGGCGTTGAAGACGGTGGAGGCGTCCTCCACCGCCACCGCGGCCTCCGGCGCGTCGAGCAGGGCCCGGCTGCCCCGCCCCAGCGCCGCGAAGCGTCCCCCGCCGATCTCGAACCCGAACGCCGAGGAGGCGATGTCCTCGAGCTCGTGGGCCTCGTCGAAGACCACCACGTCGTGCGGCGGCAGCAGGTCGGCGCCGATGGCCAGGGCGGTGGCGTACAGATGGGTGTTGACGACCACCACGTCGGCCATGCCGGCCCGCTCCCGGGCCTTCTCGGCGAAGCAGCGCCCGCCGGCCGGGCACCGGCTGGCGCCCGGGCAGTCGCGGGCGGCCACGCTCACCTGCGCCCAGGCCGCGTCGCGCGGCTCGAACGGCAGCTCCGCCCGATCGCCGGTGGCGGTGTCGGCCTGGGCCCAGCCGACCAGCCGGCGGACCTCCCGGCCGAGGGCGCCGAGTCCGGCGTCGGGGGCCGGGCCGCTCGGCGCCGGCCCCGAGTCGAGCGCCAGCTGGTCCCCCGAGCCGCTGAGCTCGTCCACCCGCTGCTGGCACACGTAGTTGGAGCGGCCCTTGAGCACCGCGAATTCGAACGGCAGGCCGAGCGACCCGGCCAGCATCGGCAGGTCCCGGGTGGCCAGCTGGTCCTGGAGGGCCTTGGTGGCGGTGGAGACCACCGCCCTGGTCCCCAGTGCCAGGGCCGGGACCAGGTACGCCAGGCTCTTGCCGGTACCGGTCCCGGCCTGGACGATCAGATGGCGGTGCCCCCGGATGGCCGCCGCCACCGCCTCGGCCATGGCCAGCTGGGAGGGCCGCTCCTCCCGTCCGGAGAGGCTTCCGGTGGCCTTGTCCAGGGCCAGGCGGATCACGGGGTCGGGCACGGGCGTCAACAGTACGGCGGACTCGGGAAAGATGGCGTCCATGAAACTGCGCATCTTCACCGAGCCCCAGCAGGGCGCCTCCTACGACGACCTCCTGGCGGTGGCCCGCTGCGCCGAGGAGGAGGGCTTCGATGCCTTCTTCCGCTCCGATCACTACCTCAAGATGGGGTCGGTGGACGGCATGCCCGGATCCACCGACGCCTGGGTCACCCTGGCCGGCCTGGCCCGCGACACCTCCCGCATCCGGCTGGGGACGCTGGTGACCTCGGCCACGTTCCGTCTCCCCGGGCCTCTGGCCGTCTCGGTGGCCCAGGTGGACGCCATGAGCGGCGGCCGGGTCGAGCTGGGCCTGGGGGCCGGATGGTTCGACGCCGAGCACCGGGCCTACGGCATCCCCTTCCCGGGCACTGCCGAGCGCTTCGATCGCCTGGAGGAGCAGCTGGAGCTGATCACCGGTATGTGGGACACGCCGGTGGGGGAGAGCTACCGCTTCGAGGGCCGCCACTACCGGGTGGAGGACAGCCCGGCCCTGCCCAAGCCGGCACAGGACCCGCACCCGCCGGTGATCGTGGGCGGCGGGGGCCCCCGGCGCACCCCGGCGCTGGCCGCCCGCTTCGCCGACGAGTTCAACACGCCGTTCATGAGCCCGGCCGACGCCGGGGCCCAGTTCGAGCGGGTGCGCCAGGCCTGCCGGGACGCCGGCCGGGACCCGGCCGGGATGCGGTTCTCCGCGGCGGTGGTGGTCTGTTGCGGATCCGAGGACGCCCAGATCGCGGCCCGGGCCCGGGCCATCGGCCGGGAGGTGGACGAGCTGAAGGCCAACGGGGCCTGCGGTACCCCCGCGGAGGTCGCCGATCGGCTCTCCGAGTGGGGCGCGGCGGGCGCCACCACCGTCTACCTGCAGGTACTCGACCTGTCGGATCTCGACCACGTCAGGCTCATCGGCCGGGAGGTGGCCCCGAGGGTGCGCTGAGAGCCTCCGCCCCGGGGCGGGGCGCTACGGTTCACTGGAAGTATGGACTTGGACGGCCTGGACCCGAACCGCATCCCCCGCCACGTGGCGTGCGTGATGGACGGCAACGGCCGGTGGGCCACCAAGCAGGGTCTGCCCCGCACGGAGGGCCACCGGGCCGGGGAGGAGGCCCTCTTCGATGCTGCCTGCGGGGCCCTGGAGCTGGGCATCCCGTACTTCACGGTCTATGCCTTCTCCACCGAGAACTGGCGCCGGCCCCACGAAGAGGTGCGGTTCCTGCTCAACGTCATCGCCGACCAGCTGCTGACCCGCCGGCGGGACGACCTGCACCGCATGGGGGTGCACATACGCTTCATGGGCCGGCGGGACTGGCGGGTGCCGCGCTGGGTCCTCCGCCGCATGGACGAGGCGGCCGCTCTCACCCGGGACAACAAGGCCATGACCCTCACCGTGGCGTTCAACTACGGCGGCCGGGCCGAGATCGTCGACGCCGTCAGGGCCATCGTCGAGTCCGGCGTGTCGCCCGGGCGGATCGACGAGCGCACGATCCGCCGGCACCTGTACTCCCCGGACGTGCCGGACCCGGACCTGGTGATCCGCACCTCGGGCGAGTACCGCATCTCCAATTTCCTGCTGTGGGAGCTGGCCTACAGCGAGCTGGTCTTCACCGACGTGCTGTGGCCGGACTTCCGGCGCGAGCACCTCCTCGAGGCGGTCCGGGAATTCCAGGCCCGGGACCGCCGGTACGGCAACACCGGGGGGCGCCGCGACGACGGGATCCCCTCATGAGCGTCCGGTGAGCCTGTACCGCGACGAGGCGGTGGTGCTGCGCACCCACAAGCTGGGTGAGGCGGACCGCATCCTGGTGCTGATGACGGCCGGCCGGGGCAAGGTCCGGGCCGTGGCCAAGGGGGTGCGCAAGACCAAGAGCC
>JAKAXN010000364.1:3539-4864 GCA_021816565.1 Actinomycetes bacterium | reverse complement strand
GGCCGGGCCAGCCCGGAGGCGTAGGCCAGCTCGTCGGCCGAGAACAGCCGGCCGGCCAGGGCCGGCCGTCGCTCCAGGATCCGCTCGAAGCGGGGGATGTCCACCAGGTCGGTGCCCACCCCGATCACCGTGCCCGGCCCGCCGGCGGTCACGCCCGGGGGGAACGCCAGCGCCGGGCCAGCTCGTAGACGGGGCAGGTCAGCAGGTCCACGACCGTCTCCTCCCCCAGCCGGCTGAGGTCGAACGCCGGCTCGGTCTCGGTGACCGCGTCGGAGAGGGCGTTGAACCGGGTGCGGTAGCCGCCCAGCACCGCGGCGGCCCGCTCGGCCGGCAGCCGGTCGTGGAAGCGGACGTGCAGCAGCGTCATGCCGGTCACCTGCTGGCCCTTGGCCTCGGGGACCAGGACCACCGTGCGGCCGTCGCTGGCCCCCCGCACCACCGTCACCTCCCGCTCCTCGGCGGCCCGGTGCTTGCTGCCGAGCAGCCGGGGGTCCCGGTCGGTGCGCGACGCCAGCTGGCGGGCCACCCCGCCCCGGTCCAGCACCGCGGCGGTCGGCGACGGGCCCCAGTCGATCCGGTAGCGGGTGAAGCCGAGGACCTCGGCCACCGCCTCGTCCAGCGCCCCGAGGGTGCGCAGGGCCCGGTAGCCCAGGGTGTCGGGAGCGGCCCCGGCCTCGAGGGTGGCCCGCACCAGCGGCACCCCGAACAGGGCGTCCTCGCTGCGCGAGATGCCCACCGTCACCGTCTTGGCCTGGTGCTTGATGGCGTCCACCGGCCGGGTCAGCTGGTCGACGGCCTCGCTCACCGCGTCGAGCAGGTCGGAGAGGAGCGCGGCCGGGGTGCCGATCTTGCCGGTCTCGGACTCGTAGCCCTCGAGCGGCAGGATCCCGGTGGCGTAGCGCAGCAGGGCGACCAGGCGCACGGCGGTGCTGGCCTCCAGGTTGCCGTTGTAGCTGCCGTCGCGCAGCCCGGCCAGGAAGGGGGCGGCCGCCGTGGACAGGTCGGGGGCCAGCCGCTCCAGGATGGTGTCGGGGTCGGCGCCGGCCGCCCGTTCGAGCACGCTGCGCACCCCCCGCAGGGTGCGGGCCTGGGCGTCGATGGACAGCGCGGCTTCGTAGCCGAAGAGATGCCCGACCATGGCGGAGAGCACGAACGCCACCGCCGGGTCGGTGCGCGGCACGGTGATCACCTCGCGCACCACGGCGGAGAAGCGGGCCTCCTCCCCCTCGGCGGCGATGACCACCGGGGCGGCCTTGTGGGCCCGGTAGATGGCCACCTCCTTGGCCACGTCGTCGGCGTTGGGGCCGTGCAGGCCGGCCGCGCAG
>JAKAXN010000364.1:0-3529 GCA_021816565.1 Actinomycetes bacterium | reverse complement strand
GCACGACAGGTCGATGTGCTTCTTGTCCTCGGTGGTGTCAGCCGAGATCGACCGGTAGCACAGCTCCGAGAGCTTGATGCGCACCTCCGAGGCGGCGACATGGTCGGGGCCGCTGCCGACCACCGCCCAGTACCGCCGTGGCGGGGCGGTGGCCGCGGCGATACGGCCGATCTCCTCCCTCCGGGCCAGGACCTGCTCCATGGCGGCGGGCAGGTCGCGCAGGGCCCGCAGGACGGTGTCGACGGTGGCCGGGTCCGCCCCGCCGGGGACCTGCTGGGCCAGGCCGGCGGCGATCAGCCAGCCGGCGGCGATCTGGGCGTAGAAGGCCTTGGTGGAGGCCACGCTCATCTCCACGTCGCGCCCGTCGGAGGTGTGCAGCACCCCGTGGGCCTTGGCCGCCAGATCGCTGTTGCGCCGGTTGACCACCGCCACCACGTGGGCCCCCCGGGTGCGGACCAGGTCGACGGTACGGTTGGTGTCGGTGGTGGTCCCGGATTGGCTGATGGCCACCACCAGGGTGTCGCTCATGTCGTCGGAGAGGGCGAAACCGGACAGCTCGGTGGCCGGCATGGCCCGCACCGGGAACCCGGGCAGGCAGGTGCGCAGGGCGCTGGCCACCGCCTGGCCGGCCACCGCGGCGGTGCCCTGGCCGATCACCAGCACCCGGCGCACCGCCCCCGACGCCAGGGCCGACGACAGCTGGGGCGGGATGGTGTCCTCGCCCACCCGGGCGCTCAGCGTGGCGTCGGCGGCGACGGCGATGCGGCCCCGGATGGTCTTGCGGAACGAGTCCGGGGCCTCGGTGATCTCCTTGAGCAGGAAATGCTCGAAGCCCCGCCGGTCGATGTCGCGGGTGGTGATCTCGGCGGTCACCACGTCACCGGCGGCGACCGCCACGGCGGCCCCGCTGTAGCGGCGGCGCTCCAGGCCGTCGAGGGTCCCGGCGCCGGCCCGGGACAGCACGAGGGTCTCGCCGCCGGTGGTCTCGCCGTCCATGCGGATGTAGCGACCGGTCTCCTCCACCAGACCGTAGGGCTCGCTGGCCACCACGAAGGCGTCACCGGCCAGGCCCACGTAGAGCGACTGGCCCGATCCCCGCAGGGCCAGCAGCAGCTCGTCGGGGGCGTCCGCCGCCGCCGCGGCGATGGCCACCGACCCCTCGAAGCGGGCCACCGAGCGGGCGAAGGCCTCGTGGACGGCCATCCCGTCGGCCATCCGGCGCGACACGATGGTGGGTATCACCTTGGCATCGGTGGTCACCTCCGGGGCCACCGACAGGTGCTCCGACTCGCGCAGCTCGGCGTGGTTGTCGACGTCGCCGTTGAGGGCGGCGGCCAGGTAGGGCGCCCCGGGCCGGTCGGTCTCCTCGGAGTTGACCGGGTGGGCGTTGGGCTCGGAGATGATGCCCACGCTGGCCCAGCGGGTGTGGGCCACCACGGTGGTCCGGGCGGAGGGGGCCTCGACGGCCCGGGCCAGGAGGGGGTCGGCCTGGATGGAGGCCCGGAGGCTCCTGACGTTGTCCCCGAGCTCACCGATCTCGGCGGCGGCCTTGTAGACGAAGTTGACCGTCCCCGAGGCGAACCGCACCGAACCGGAGGAGAACAGCGGGTCCCGGTCCCGCCCGGCCACCAGGGCGGCCACCTCCGGCGCGGCCGGGTCGAGGTCGTGACCGGCCACCATGACGTGGACGCCGGCCGAGTCGCGCCCGCGCACCTCGAGGCGGTCGAGGGAGGCCAGGGCCACGCCGATGGACCACCACCCGTCCAGGTTGGCCACCTGGGCGGCGGGCCGCTCCCCGAGCAGGGCGGCGACGTGGCGGGCCATGTCCAGCCGGTCGTGGCCCACGGCCCACCAGGCGTCCTTCAGGGCGACCAGCGATGCGCTGATCCGCTCCTGGTCCTCCGGCCGCAGATCCACCGCGGTGCGGTCGAATGCCGCCTCGAGAGCCGAGACGCCGGCCGCCACGGCGTCGAGGCGGGCCTCGAAGGCCCCGACGGTCCCCGGGTCCGAGACCAGGGCCCGCAGGCCCGGCGATCCCCGCAGCGCCAGGTCCACCTCCCGGAGCCGGGACGTGGTCTCGTCGAGAGGCCCCGGACCCTCGACGATCAGCTCGGCGGCGGGCCGGCCCGACAGCCGGGCGGCGACCCGGTCGAGCCCGGCGAGCAGGTGCTGCGGGTCCGGCACGGCGCGCTCGGAACGGCGGGCCAGGACTGCAACTATGCCGCACATGGCCGGAAAGGCTACCGGCCCGGCCCCGGCCCCCCGGCGCGTAACGGATCTCCGGTCAGGAGCTCGACGACCCCGAGGCGATCATGTCCCGGCAGGCCAGCGCCGAGAACACCACGCACGAGCCGATGGGCGAGCCGGGTCCCGGGTAGCAGTGGTTGGTCCACGACGCCATGGTGTTGCCGGCGGCGTAGAGGCCCGGGAGGACGGTCCCGTCGGGGCGCAGGGCCCGGCCGCTGGTGTCGCAGCGGACACCGCCCTTGGTGCCGAGATCGGCGGGCATGACCTTCCATGCGTAGAACGGGGCCTTCTCCAGGGGGCCGACACACGGGTTGGGCAGGTGCTCGGCGTCGCCGAAGAACCGGTCGTAGGCCAGCTCGCCGCGCCCGTATGCCGGGTCCTTGCCGATGGCCGCCGAGGCGTTCCACTCCTCGATGGTGCGGGTCAGGGCGGCGGCCGGCACCCCGATGGCCCCGGCCAGCTCGGCCGGCGAGGACGCGGTGACCACCGCCCCGCTGTCGAACCACTCGGCGCCGATGTCCCGGCCGGGCCGGGCCGCGGCGAAGCCGTAGCGCTCGACGTGGGCCCGGTCGGCGATGAACCAGCACGGCATGTGCGACACCCCCGAGCGGTGCCCGTCGACCATGGCCCGTCCCAGGCGGTCGTAGGGCCAGGTCTCGTCGGCGAAGCGCAGGCCCGCCCCGTTGATCATGATGCTCCCCGGCTTGCCCCGCTCGAACAGCCGGAAAGACGGCGTCCCGTCGGCCAGCATCAGCCCCGGCGCCCACCAGCACTCCTCGAGCAGCTCGGTGGCGGCGCCGGCCTCGACGGCGGCCCGCAGGGCCCCTCCGGTGTTGCCCGGGGCGCCGAGGGTCCAGTCCGCCCCGAGCGGGGGCTGGTAGCGCCGGCGCATCTCGGCGTCGCGCTCGAAGCCGCCGGCGGCCAGCAGCACCCCCCGCTCGGCGCCGAAGGACACCACCCGGCCCTCGCGGCGGGCCCGGGCCCCCACCACCCGGCCCCCGGAGGTGACCAGCGACTCCAGGTCGGTGCCGCGCATCAGCACCGCGTCGGTCTGCGACAGGGCCACCAGCAGGCGGGCCAGGAGGGCCCGGCCACCGATGACGAGGGGGAACGGCTCCTTCCAGCCGCCCTTCTCCGGCGGCAGCGGGGCCCGCAGGTGGTCGAGGACGCCCTCGTGGCCGGTGGCGTCGAAGTTGAGGGCGTAGATGGAGCGGCCCTCGGTCTGGGCCCCGGGGACCTCGCAGTAGTAGTCGGGGAACGGCCGCCACTCGAACTCCAGCCA
>JAKAXN010000363.1 GCA_021816565.1 Actinomycetes bacterium | reverse complement strand
TCCGATCTGTCGTAGAGATACCGATCACCGACGGTGGAATCTCGGCCGACGAGTTTCGCAAGCTTCTCCCCGGGATCTGGTTCTACGACCCGTCGTTCATGACCACGGCCCTGACCGCCAGTTCCATCACCTATCTCGACGGTGAGAACGGCATCCTGCGCTACCGGGGTTACCCGATCGAGCAGCTGGCCGAGTCGGCCACCTACCTGGAGGTGGCGTACCTGCTCCTCCACGGGGAGCTGCCCAACACCGAGCAGCTGGACAAGTGGACCAACGAGATCCGCTACCACACCTACATCCACGAGAACTTCCGCAAGCGGTTCGTGGACAGCTTCCACTACGACGCCCATCCGATGGGGATGCTGGTATCGGGGATGGCCGCCCTGTCCACCTTCTACCCGGAGGCCAAGCAGGTCCAGGATCCCGAGATCCGGGCCAAGCAGATCGTCCGGCTCATCGCCAAGACGCCGACCCTGGCGGCCGCTTCCTACCGCTACAGCAGGGGCATGCCCTTCGTCTACCCGGACAACTCGCTGAGCTTCACCGAGAACTTCCAGTCGATGATGTGGAAGGTGGCCGAGCCCCGCTACGAGCCCGACCCGGCCCTGTCGCGGGCTCTCGAGGTGCTGTTCATCCTGCACGCCGACCACGAGCAGAACTGCGGCACGCTGGCCATGCGGACCGTGGGCTCGTCCCACGCCGACCCGTACTCGGCGGCCGCTGCGGCGGCGGCCGCTCTCTACGGCCCCCGCCACGGTGGGGCCAACGAGGCGGTGCTGCGGATGCTCACCGAGATCGGCTCCATCGACAACGTGCAGGCCTTCATCGACGACGTCAAGGCCGGCAAGGGCAAGCTGCAGGGCTTCGGTCACCGGGTCTACAAGAACTACGACCCCCGGGCCAAGATCATCAAGAAGACCGCCGACGAGGTGTTCGCCGTCACCGGCAAGAACCCCCTGCTCGACATCGCCCTGAAGCTCGAGGAGGTCGCCCTCTCCGACGAGTACTTCGTCTCCCGCAAGCTCTACCCGAACGTGGACTTCTACTCGGGCCTGATCTACCAGGCCATGGGCTTCCCGACCGAGATGTTCACGGTGCTCTTCGCCATCCCCCGGGTGGCGGGCTGGCTCACCCACTGGGAGGAGCTGATCGACCAGGACGCCAAGATCTACCGTCCCCGGCAGGTCTGGACCGGCCCCGACACCCGCGAGTACAAGCCCATCAGCCAGCGCTGACGCTGCGCCGGCGGCGCCCGGGGCGCCGCGGCGGTTGGTCACGTCCCCTCCGGGATGACGCGGCCCACCGCTGCGGCGCCCCTGCCGCGTCCGGGTTTCTAGCGGCTGCCCGAGCCGGAGAGGGGTATGCGGAGAAGCCCCTCCTGCACCACCGACACGGCCAGGCTGCCGTCGCGGGTGTAGATGGTCCCGGTGGCCAGGCCCCGGGCCCCCGAGGCGCTGGGGCTGTGCTGGTCGTAGAGGAGCCACTCGTCGGCCCGGAAGGGGCGGTGGAACCACATGGCGTGGTCCAGGCTGACCTGCGTGCCCTGGGTCCAGATCATCCCGTGGGGCAACATGATGGTGTCGAGCAGGGTCATGTCGCTGGCGTAGGCCACCAGGCAGGCGTGCAGGAGGGGGTCGTCGGGCAGCCGGCCGTCGGCCCGGAGCCACATCCGGTGCGTCGGGGGCCTGGGGTTGGACTCCACCGGCGAGGTCCGCAGCGGGGCGCCCACGTGGCGCACGTCGATGGGGCGGGGCCGGGTGTACCAGTCGCCCAGGGCCTCGGCGTAGGGGGCCATGACCTCGCTCCAGGTGGGCAGGGTCTCGGGATCCGGGACGCTCGGCATCTGCTCCTGGTGGCTGACCCCCGGCTCGGGCACGTGGAACGACGCCGACAGGTGGAACACCGGCTCCCCCCGCTGGATGGCCGCCACCCGGCGGGTGGTGAAGGAGCGGCCGTCGCGGATGCGGTCCACCTGGTACAGGATGGGGATCTTGGGGTCGCCGGGCCTCAGGAAGTAGGCGTGGAGGGAGTGCACCGGCCGCTCCGCCCCGATGCCGTCGGCGACGGTGCGCCCGGCGGCGATGAGCGACTGCGCCGCCACTTGGCCGCCGAACACCCTCAGCCGCTCCTCCCTGGGGCTCACGCCCCGGTACAGATCGACCTCCAGAGGTTCCAGGTCCAGCAGGTGCAACAACTCGTCGAGGGCCGCAGTCACAAGTCCCATCTTGCTCCGATGACCACTGGGCCCACCACCCTGTCCGGTAGGCTGGCTCGGTGGCGATGACCCTTCCCGGCCTGCGCGAGAAGCTTCGCAGCCCGATGGCGCTCAAGCTTTTCCGCTACTCGATGGCCTCCGTGGTGGCCGTCATAGTGAGCAACGTCTGTCTGGTGATCTTCGTGGGACTGCTCAAGATGTCAGCGGTCCTGGCCAGCACCCTGGCCACCACCATCGCCGCCATTCCCAGCTACGAGATGAACCGGAAGTGGGCGTGGGGCAAGACCGGCAAGAGCCACCTCATGAAGGAGGTCGTCCCCTTCTGGGCCCTGGCCATCCTGGGGTGGGCCGTCTCGACCGGGGCGGTGTGGGTGATGGACGGCTACGCCAAGCGCCACCACTTCACCCACTTCTCCCAGACCATCTCGGTGGCGGTGGTCTACTTCGCCGCTTTCGGGGTGCTGTGGGTCGCCAAGTTCATCATCTTCAACAGGGTGATGTTCGGCCATCACCACCACCCGGAGCCGGCCGTGGCCATCGACGGCCCAGCCGCAGCCCGGCGCAGCAGCCCGGAGACCGCGACGCCGAACGGTGCCACCCGCGGCAGCGCCCGTCCCGGGCCCAACGGCTCCGCCCGTCCCGGGCCCAACGGCCGGCGGGTGGACCGGTCGGGCCCGGTGGAGTCCCCCCAGCCCCGTTGACCCCCGAACAACTGGACTTCGCCCGGTCCGTCACCGGGTTCATGCCCGACGACGAGGGCCTGGCTCTGTACCGCTGCGGCGTGGAGGCGGCGACGAGCGGATCGGGGCCCCTGCTCGAGGTCGGCACCTACTGCGGGAAGTCGGCGGTCTATCTGGGTACGGCCGCCGCCGAGCACGGAGCGACGATGTTCAGCGTCGACCACCACCGCGGCTCGGAGGAGAACCAGGCCGGCTGGGAGCACCACGACCCGGCCCTGGTCGACCCGGCCACCGGTTTGATGGACACCCTGCCCCACGCCCGCCGGGCCGTCGCCGGCGCCGGGCTGGAATCCACCGTGGTGCTGGTGGTCGGCCCCTCGGCGGTGGTGGCGGCCGGTTGGTCCACACCGCTGTCGCTTCTGTTCATCGACGGCGGCCACGGCGAGGAGGTGGCCTGGGCCGACTACCGGGCCTGGACCCCCAAGGTGGCTCCCGGCGGGCTCCTGGCCGTGCACGACGTGTTCCCCGATCCGGCCGACGGAGGCCGGCCCCCCTACGAGATCTACTGCGCGGCGATCGACTCCGGTGAATGGGTGGAGGAGGACTCGCTCGGCTGTGGCAGCCTGCGGGTGCTGCGCCGGCTCGCCGCCCCGGTCGCCACCTCGGCGTAGAGCTCCTCGAGCCGCCGGCCCATCAGCGCCGCGTCGAAGCGCCGGGCCACCCGGTCCGCGGCCCGCTCGGTCACCGAGCGCCGCAGCCGGTCGTCGGTGAGCAGACGGATCACCGCGGTCGCCATCCCGGTGGTGTCGGAGGGGGCCACGAGGAAGCCGGAATCTCCGTCGCGCACGGCGTCGCGGTTGCCGACCACGTCCGAGAGCACCACCGGCACCCCGGCCCTCATGGCCTCCAGGGGGGTGTAGGGAGCGCCCTCGAAGCGGGAGGCCAGCACGAACGCGTCGAGCTGGGCCAGCGCCGCCGGGGCGTCGTCGAGGTGGCGGATCTGGTGCCAGCGCCGGCCCAGGCCGGACCGGGCCACCTCGGCGTCCACCAGGTGCTGGAGCGGGCCCATGCCGATCAGCAGGAAGTGGGCGTCGGGATGGCGGGCACCCACCGCCGCAGCCACCTCGACGAAGCGCTCCGGGGCCTTCTGGGCGACCAGCCGGGCCACCGTGCCGACCAGCGGCGCCCCGGCGGGGATGCCCAGCCGGGATCGCAGATCCGCCGTGGCGGGTGGCCGGCGCAGGTCGATCCCGTTGGCGACGACGGCCAGGTCGGCCGGCTCGGCCAGCCGGTGGCGCAGCGCCAGCTCGGCCTCGCCGGCCGACACCGCCACCCACCGGTCGGTCCAGCGGCCGAGGGCCCGCTCGGCCATCAGGTACGGCCGGGCCTGCGCCACCCCGTTGGGGGTGTAGACCACCGGTATCTGCTCGGCCCGCCCGACCAGCCGGGCCAGGGCCCCGCCCACCGACGAGTGGCCGTGCACCACGTCGGCGCCCGACGAGCCGGCCAGCCGGCGTAGGTCGCGTAGGGCGACGGCGTTGGCCGGATGCCACGGGGTGCGGTGCATGGGCGTCTCCACCACCCGGGCCCCGGCCCGCCTCATGGCCTCCACCGCGGCCCGGTCGTAGGCGGCCCCGGAAGAGGTGTCGCCGCCCGGTCGGGACACGGCCACCACGTGGCGCACCCCGGCGGCGTGGCGGACCACGTCGGCGACGTGGCGCGACGTCCCGCCCCGGACCGCCTCCAGCACGTGCAGCACCAGCACCGGCCGGTCGGCCCGGCCGGGCATCAGTACGGATCCCGCCGGAACACCACGGCGGGGACGGTCTGGAGGAGGATCCTCAGGTCCAGCCCCAGGCTGCGGGTGGCCACGTATGAGCAGTCCAGGTCGATCATGTCGTCGTAGGGGAGGGCGTTGGCCCCCTTCACCTGCCACAGCCCGGTGATCCCCGGGGGCACCTGGTGGCGGATCCCGGCGAAGACGTCGGCGTC
>JAKAXN010000362.1 GCA_021816565.1 Actinomycetes bacterium | reverse complement strand
CGGCGCATCGACCGCTTCACCGTGCGCCGTCCCGTCGCCGAGGCCGGGCGCGACGGTGATGGGTGGCACCGATACGCCGCGCTCGTGGGCCGCCGGCCGGTGTCGTTCCTCCTCCTCGGCGTGGTTCTGCTCGGGGTGCTGGCCATCCCGCTGCTGTCGATCCGCCTCGGCCACGTCGACGACGGCGCCGACCCGACCAGCTTCACCGACAAGCGGGCCTACGACCTCATCGCCAAGGGCTTCGGGCCGGGGGCCAACGGCACCTTCACCGTGGTCGTGGACCTTCCGGCCGGCACGCCGGCCTCGACGGCCGGGTCGCTCGGCCGGCACGTCCAGCAGCTGCTCGCGGCTACGCCCGGGGTGGCCCACGCCGGCACGGTCGCCCCCACGAAGGACGGGGCGCTGCTCGTCGGCTCCGTCGTGCCAACCACCGCCCCGCAGGCGCCGGCCACCACCACCCTGTTCAACCGGCTCCTCAGCACGACGCTCCCGAAGGCCCTCGCCGGCAGTGGGGCGACTGGGTACGTCGGCGGCGGCACCGCCAGCTTCATCCAGTTCACCTCCACGCTGTCGAGTCGCCTGCTGCTCATCATCGCCGTGGTCGTGGCCACTGCCTTCCTGCTGATAATGACGGCGTTCCGCAGCCTGCTCCTGGCGGTGAAGGCGGCGGTGTTGAACCTGCTCAGCATCTCCGCCGCCTACGGGGTGGTCGTGGCGGTGTTCCAGTGGGGGTGGGGGCGCTCTCTGCTCGGGGTCAGCGAGAACGTGCCCATCGAGTCCTACGTGCCGGTGCTCATGTTCGCCATCGTCTTCGGTCTGTCGATGGACTACGAGGTCTTCCTCCTCACCCGGGTGAAGGAGGGCTGGGATCGAACCCACGACCACCACCGGGCGGTCGCCGGGGGCCTGTCGGCGACGGGGCGGGTCATCAGCTGCGCGGCGTTGATCATGGTCAGCGTCTTCACCGCCTTCGTCGCCAACAACGAGGTGGTAATCAAGATGCTGGCCATCGGCCTGGCGACGAGCGTGCTTCTCGACGCCACCGTCGTCCGACTGCTGCTCGTTCCGGCGGTCATGTACCTCCTCGGGCGGTCCAGCTGGTGGCTGCCCGGATGGCTCGATCGCCTCCTGCCCCACATCGACCTGGAGGGAGGGGAACCCGCCACTGCGCCCCTGACCGCCCCGGTCGAGGCCCCGATGGTCCCGTGACCGGCGCCGGGGCGGGCACACCCGGACAGTTCAGGCCAGCGGGCTGGAGCGCGCCCGGACCGGTGTCGCATGGCAGGGTGGGTCGGTGGACGATACCGGTCTTGTCGATGCGCTGACCGCGGCCGGGGTCGGCCGGGGCGACCCCGTCGCCCTGGCCGTCAAACCGGGCGTCGGGATCGGCGTGGCCGGGGGCGGGGGGTCATGGGCGTCGGCGGGTGTCGATGGCGGTGCCGGATCCCCGCCTCTGGGGGGAGTCGCGGCCGTGGAATTGGCACTCCGCCCCCGATGGGTGCTGTGGTCGGCTGAGACGTCGGTGATCCTGACCCGGGCCGGGATCCGACCGGCCATCGCGTGGGACCTGGCCGCGGTGCACCGCCTGTTGTTCGGGGGCTGGCGGGCCGACGCCGGTCGGGTCTGGGCGGCGGCGCACGGTCTCGCTCCCGAGGGGGTGCCGACGGTGGGACCGGCTGATCTGTTCTCGTCGTTGGATGACGCCGGTGGCGATCCCGCGTTACCCGTGCGGGCCGACGGCTACCTGCGGGCCGAGTGGGCTGCCGGGGCCTGGGGGGACAGCCCGGAGCGGTTGCGGACGTGGGCGGAGCTCGCCGAGGAGGTGGCCGCCCGCCAGTTGGCCCATCTGGCCGCCATGACCGACCGGCCGATGGCCGTGGCCACGGCCCGGTCGGAGTCGGGGGCCGAGCTGCTGTGTGCCGAGCTTACGGTCGACGGACTGCCGATGGATCGGGCCGCGGCCGAGTCGATCATCGCCGGCTATGTCGGTCCCCGACCCCGTGATGAGGCCGACGCGGCCGAGCTGAGGGTGGCGCGCGACGCCGAGGTCCTGCGACACGTCGCACCCGGAGTCGAGGTCGACCTGCGCTCCACCGCCCAGGTCAAGGTGCTGCTCGGCCGGCTGGGCATCGAGGTTGCCGACACCCGGGCCGGGCGGCTCCGCGAGGTCCAGGACCGCCACCCGGTGGTCGGGGCCCTGCTGGCGTGGCGCAAGGCGGAGCGGATGGGCACCACCTACGGGTACCGCTGGCTGGACGAGCACCTGGGCGCCGACGGTCGCCTGCGTGGTGAGTGGTCCGGTTCCGACGGGGCCGCCGGGCGGATGACCGCCTCGGCCGGGCTCCACAGCATGCCGGCGGAGCTTCGGCCCGCGGTGATGGCCGAGGCCGGGATGGCCTTCGTGCGCGCCGACCTGGGCCAGATAGAGCCCCGGGTGCTGGCCGTAGTATCGGGCGACCAGGCCCTGGCCGCCGCCGCGGGGGAGGACGACATGTACGCCCCGGTCGCCGCCCAGCTCGGCGTCGACCGGGCCACGGCCAAGACAGCCGTGCTCGGCGCCATGTACGGCGCAACCACCGGACACGGGGCCCAGGCCCTGCGCCGCCTCGATGCCGCCTACCCGGTGGCCATGGCCTACCTGAGCCGGGCCGCCCGGCAAGCGGCGGACGGCCAGGACCTCCGCACCTACGGTGGGCGCCTGGTGCGGATGGGTCCCGGAGCACCGGGCGGAGCGGCCGAGCCAGAGACGCCCGCTGCGATGGCGGCCCGGGGGCGTTACGGTCGCAACGCCGTGATCCAGGGGGCGGCCGCCGAGCTGTTCAAGATGTGGGCGGTCACCGTGCGGGCCCGCATCAGCGGGATGGGCGCCCGCATCGTGTTGTGCCTGCACGACGAGCTCCTGGTCCACGCCCCTCGGGAGCACGCCGCCGCCGTGGCCCAGCTCGTGGATGCCGGGTTGGACGAAGCCGTGCACCGGTGGGCGCCGGGCACCGCCGTACGGTTCCTCGCCGACATCGCCGTCGTGAGCCGGTGGTCCGAGGCCAAGGGGTAGGCCTCGGAGAGCACCCGCCGGGCCCCGACGGGCTGTCCCCCGACCCCCGCCTGACGGTCGGGAGCTATCCCGGTGACCGGCGCCCTATCCCACCGCGGGGCGGATCACCCGCCCGGCCAGTAGCCGTCCCAGGAGCATCACCGCGCCGAGGAAGATCAGGGCTACCACCACGAACGCCAGGGCCGTGCCCTGCCCGGAGACGACCCGGAGCGCCATACCGACGGCGACGGTCGCCAGGCAGACGGTGATCCCGGCCCGCAGCCGCCACAGCGGACGCCGGGCCGATACGACCCAGCCCGCAGCGACTCCGGCGGCGAACGGCCACAGCGTGGACAGGAAGCCGCCGACCGTTGCGGAGTGGTGATGCGAGGCCCTGCCTATGGCGACGAACGACACGACGGCCACCACGTCGACCAGAGCGGCGGCGGGACCTCTACGCATCCGCCGAGCGTACGCGACCCGCCCGCTGGGAGCACGCCCGGCCGCCGCCTGGAGCCGCCGGTCACGGCGCGACGGCGGGGTCATCGGGACCCGATCCGGGCGGGTTCAGGTGGGAACTCTGCGCCCGAGGAGATGGAACACCCGGCTGAGCTGGCGGTAGGGGTCCCGTCGGCTGGCCTCCAGCTCCACCGCGGCCGCCTTGGTCACCTGTTCCGGGTCCCCGGGATCCAGCGCCACCCCGCTGAACTCCAGCCAGTCGGCGAAGAGCCACACCCCGTACCAGGCCAGTGGCTCCACGCCCCGGACCTCGAGCAGGTCGCTGAGCTCCTCCACCGTGTCGGCGCGGCCCTCCACCCCCAGCACCCCGACCTCGGTCCTGGCGTCGAACGAGGCCAGGGCGTCGTCCCAGCGCCGTTCCAGAGCCGGTCGCACCGCTCCTGCCCGGGCGTTTCCCGTCATGATCGACACCACCCCGCCGGGAGCGGCGCACAGGCACAGTTGGTCGAGCAGCGCCAGAGGCTGCTCCGGGTAGTAGCCCAGGACACCGTGGCAGAGCACCGCATCGAAGCGCCGACCGTCGACCGCCCGGTCGGCTTCCTCGCCCGGTGCCTCCACCAGCGTCACCCGGCGTTGAGCGTCAGTGCTCAAGCGTCCGAGGCGCTGCCGGGCCTTGGCGAGCATCGCCGGCGACGAGTCGAGCAGTGTCACGTCGTAGCCGGCCCGGGCCAGCGGGAAGGATTGATGGCCGGCTCCGCCGCCCACGTCGAGCACCGCGGCCGGAGGTGCCGGCAGGTGCTCGAGAAGGTGGTGGTGCATCACGTATGTGCGTACCTGGCCCTTTGCCGAGGCGTAGGCCCCGTCCACGAACTGCTCAGCCAGATCGGCCCAGGTGTCATCCACCCGTACAGCATGGCCCACGGCGGCCGAACGGCCGGGGCCCGGCACCGCCGAACGGCTCGCCGCCCGGGCGCCGGCCCCGTCGGGATCACGCCCGGGGCATCACGCCGCGTGCGCCGGCCAGGTAGTCCGCCGCCACTTCGGTGCGGCCCTCGTGGGAGGGGTGGTAGCGGGGCGCCAGATACCTGGGGACGGAGGCCAGGATGGGCAGGAAGCGGGGCAGCCGGTCCTGGCGGCCGGCCCGGACGAACTCCCGGGCGCTCAGGTGGCGGTGGCCGGTGCTGCGGTCGGCCCGCATGAGGAATCCGGCTCCGGTGATCCACAGGCCCAGCATGATCCAGAAGACCAGGACCATGGAAACGGCGCGCCGCAGGTATCCGCCTCCCACCGCCCGGTACGTGTCGAAGGCCACGCTGCGGTGCTCCACCTCCTCCGCCCCGTGCCAGCGCAGGAGGGCCAGCATCTCGGGGTCGGCGCCGGCCTGGTCGAGTCCCCGGGTGACGA
>JAKAXN010000361.1 GCA_021816565.1 Actinomycetes bacterium | reverse complement strand
GGTGGAGGCGACCGGCCCGGCCGGGGCATTCGCCCGGCCCGGGACGACCCAGACCGCCCCACCGCCGCCGTGGCGGATGGGCGACGAGCCCGAGCAGCGGGCCGTGCTGCTGGTGGACTCCGACCAGGCCGCATGGGCCCGTCAGGCCCTGGGCGCCGAGGAGCTACGGGAGGAGCGACCGGACGGCTCGGTGGTGTTCGAGGTGGCCGTCACCAGCACCGCCGGCTTTCGCAGCTTCGTCCTCGGCTATCTCGAACACGCCGAGATCCTGGGGCCACCGGCCCTGCGCCGGGACATGATCTCGTGGCTGGAGCAGGTCCGGACCGGGGAGACCCGGGCGTGAGCCGGGAACCGGCCGACGCCCGCCTGGGCCGCCTGCTGGCCATCGTCCCGTGGATCGCCTCCCAGGACGGCCCCCGCGTCGAGGAGGTGTGCCGGCGCTTCGGGGTGGGGGAGAAGGAGCTGCTGGCCGACCTCAACCTGCTGTTCATGTGCGGGCTGTACCCCTTCACCCCCGACGTGCTGATCGACGTCAACGTGGCCGACGGCCGGGTGTGGATCCGCATGGCGGACTATTTCCGCCGGCCCCTCCGGCTGAACCCGCAGGAGGCGCTGGCCCTGGTGTCGGCCGGCCGGGCGTTCCTGGAGGTTCCCGGGGCCGACGGTGACGGCGCCCTGGCCACCGCCTTGGACAAGCTGGGCAACCTCATCGGGGTCGGCACCGGCGACGGTCTCGAGGTGGAGCTGGCCGAGGTGGCACCGGGGATCCTCGAGTCGCTGCGGGCCGCCGCGGCGGCGCGCACGAAGGTCCGTATCGGCTACTACAGCTTCGGGCGTGACGGCCACAGCACCAGGACCGTCCACCCCTGGCAGGTCTTCAACTCCGGCGGCCAGTGGTACCTGTCGGGCTGGTGCGAGAACGTCACGGCCCGGCGGACCTTCCGGCTGGACCGCATAACCGACCTGGAGGCCCTGGACCAGGCCTTCGACGACGGCCCCGACGCCGGTGGGGGGCCGCCGGCGGTGTACTCACCCGACCCGGCCGATCCGGTCTGGGTGCTGGACCTGGACCCGCCGGCCCACTGGATCGCCGAGCAGTACCCCAACGAGGCGGTCGAGTCGAGACCGGAATCGGTGCTCAGGGTGACGCTGCGCAGCCGGTCCCAGGCCTGGCTGGAGCGGCTCCTGCTGCGGGCCGGTCCGGCCGCCCGGGTGGTGGAGGGGGACGGCTCGGCGGCCCCCGCCGCGGCCGCCCGCATCCTGGCCCGCTACCAGACCTAGCACCACCTTTGGATAGGGTGATCCGTCGTGTCCGTATCAGAGCCGGATAAGCCCCCCACCGGGTCGGACCCCCCAGAACCAGCGGCGGCCGGCGTCTTCCCGGGCGGTCCCACCGACCCGTCGGGGACCGGACCCGACCGGCCGGCGCCGCCCCCGCCCGCCCCCAGGCGGGGTCGGGCCCGGCGGGCCGTGTTCGAGTGGGTGGCCATACTGGTCGTGGCCGTGGTGGCCGCCCTGCTGCTCCGGACCTTCGTCATCCAGCCGTACTACATCCCCTCCGGGTCGATGGAGCCGACGCTGATGGTGGGCGACAAGGTCCTGGTCAACAAGCTGGCCTACGACTTCCACAAGGTCCACCGGGGCGACGTCGTGGTGTTCAGGAAGCCGCCCAAGGACTACACCCCGAACATCAAGGACCTGATCAAGCGGGTCATCGGCCTGCCCGGCGAGACCATCTCGGCGTCGGGGGGGTCGGTCTACATCGACGGCCACCCCCTGAAGGAGCCGTGGCTGCCCAAGGGCGTGACCACCGCCGACTTCCCGCCGGTCCACATCCCGACGGGGGACTACTTCGTGATGGGTGACAACCGGGGCAACTCCGCCGACTCGCGGGTGATCGGCCCCATCTCGGGGAAGCTGATCGTCGGCCGGGCCTTCCTCATCATCTGGCCCATTGGGCGCATCAACACCCTCTGAGCGGCCCGGGCGGGTCCACCGCTAGGCGTGGCGCAGGCGGCCGATGGCCGCCATCATCCGGTCCGTGTGGTCGGAGTAGACGCCGTCCACCCCGGTGGCCAGCAGGCGGTCCAGGTCGTCGTCGCTCTGGGCGTCCCAGCCGAGGGCCCGCAGCCCCACCGCCCGGACCTCCCGGACCCGGTCGGCGTCCCACTGGGACCGGTGCAGGTTGAGCGCATCGAGACCCGACGCCGCCAGGGTGGAGGCCCGGGCCGCCAGGCCCTCCTTCATCCAGGCCAGGTTGGACGACTCCACCAGGCGCACCTCCGGCGCCCGCCGGCGCCACCCGGCCATGGGCCGCCAGTCGTGGTGGCACAACCACAGACGCTCGGCCGCCCCGGCCCGGCGGGCCACCTCCAGCAGCGGGTCCAAGGCCGCGGGGTCCTTCACGTCGATGGACAGCTCGAAATCGGTCCCGCACTCGCCGTAGAGATCCGACAGGGCCGGGATGTGCGCAGGCAGGTCGGCCCGGTTCTGCGTGGACAGCGCCCGGTGCCGCCACACCGGGCCGGTGACCCCGTCGTGGTCGAGGACCACCACGCCGTCAGCGGTGATCCAGGCGTCGCTCTCGAGGCCGGTCGCCCCCAGCTCCAGGGCCCGGACGAAGGCTTCGAGGGTGTTCTCCCGGCGCTCGGCCCGGGCCCCCCGGTGGGCAAAGCCGACAGGGCCGCGCCCGGCGCCCCCAGAAGCAGTCAATTCCATCACCCTGTGTAGTGCGTCGTGCTCCCGGCTCAAGATCGGCCCGGGACATCCCGATGAAGGTTACGTGAACTACAGCAGGGCACGACGCAGGAACAACACGCCGATCGTGCGGGCCACGTGCCCGACGTGCGGCGACGTGGAGCTCACGGTGGAGCAGGTGCAGATCCAGTTCTGCATGTCCACCGGTGTGGCGACCTATTCGTTCCGCTGCCCCGAGTGCAAGCTGATGGTCAACAAGGAAGCCAACGACGCGGTGGTCGAGTCGCTCAGCTCGGCCGGCGCCCGCATGGTGGCGTGGACCCTGCCGGCCGAGTTGGACGAGCCCAAGGTCGGGCCGAAGATCACCCATGACGACCTGCTCGAGTTCCACCTGGCCCTCGAATCGGAAAAATGGCACGAGGAGTTGGCTTTTCTGACCCCCAGGGGGTAGAAGAGTTTCCGTGCATCTCACTGCAGCCTGGATAGCCACCTTGTGCGTCGGTGCCACCGGGGCCGCCGCCCTGACAGCAGTGGCCGCCGTGCTGCGCCGGGAAGTGACCGACCTCCAGAAGGCCATGCGCCCTTTGCGGGTTTCGGACCGGCCCAGGCGCTCCCGTTCCATATAGGCAGGGGACCCCGGTAGAATCCGACCGGTGCCTGATCTAAGCCCAGAGAAGATTTTCGTCCTGGCCATCGTGGCTCTGGTCGTCCTCGGCCCGAACCGCCTGCCCCAGGCGGCCCGCACCCTGGGCCGGATGGTCGGCCAGCTGCGGGCCCTCAGCAGCAACGTCCAGGAAGAGGTCCGTGGGGCCCTGCAGGAGCCCAACGAGGCCTTCAACACGGCGCTGAGCGACTTCCGACCCTCCGAGATCCGCCGCAACGTGCGCCAGACCGTCATGGACACCATCGCCCCGGTCGCTCCGGCCGCCGGGCCGGCTGCATCCGCCCCCCCGGCGGGGGGGATGCCGGTGGCCCCGGCCGCCGGTGCGCCCGCCTGGGCGGCCCAGCCGGACGACCCGTCGCTGAACTGAGGCCCGCGGACCCGGGTGGGCGTTAGGGTTGGTTGCAGAGATGGACGCAGACGCGCATCCCGGCACCCCTCCGACCACGAATAGAAGACGATGACCGCTACGAGGGACGACAGCTTCGCGACCGACGGAACCCCGCTCGACGGTGCCGACGCCGCCCCGGCCCCGGGGACCATGACGCTGTTGGAGCACCTGTCGGAGCTGCGCAACCGGTTGCTCGTCTCCATCGCCGCGGTGGTGGTCGGCACGGTCGTGGTGTGGTTCTTCTACGACTCGGTGATCAGCTTCATGCTGCACCCGTACCACTCGTTCGTGGCGGCCCACCCAGGCAAGGACATCTCCAAGGGCCAGCTGGTCACCAACGGCCCCCTGGAGGGCTTCACCACCAGGCTCAAGGTCTGCGTGTACGGCGGGATATCCCTCGGCACGCCGGTGATCTTCTGGGAGCTGTGGCGGTTCATCACGCCGGGCCTGTACCGCAACGAGAAGCGCTACGTGGTGCCGTTCGTGGCGGCCGCCGTAGTGCTCTTCGCCGGCGGGGTCGGCACGTCGATCCTGGTGTTCCCCAAGGCCCTCGACTGGCTGATCTCGGTGAGCGGCACCGGGGTGGTCCCGCTGTTCTCACCCTCGCGGTACTTCACCCTCTACGTGACCATGTGCCTGGTGTTCGGGGCGGTGTTCATGTACCCGATCGTGCTGGTCTTCCTGGAACTGGTCGGGGTGGTTCCGAGCCGCAAGTGGCGCAACTGGCGGCGGCCGGCGATCGTGGTCATATGCGGCGTGGCCGCGGTGATCACCCCCAGCAGCGACCCGTTCTCGTTCCTGGCCATGGCGGTGCCGATGCTCGTGCTGTACGAGTTGAGCATCATCGTGGGCCGGCTGCTCAAGAAGTAGGGCGAGCGACGGAGCCGTTGTCTGTCCGGGCGAGTTTCTCGGCCGAGCAGGGATTCGAGCTCGACGCCTTCCAGGAGCGGGCTCTCGATGCCCTCGACGCCGGCAACTCCGTGGTGGTGGCCGCCCCGACCGGGTCGGGCAAGACGGTCGTGGCCCAGTACGCCGTGGCCCGGGCCCTGGCCGAGGGGCGCAAGGCGTTCTACACCACCCCGCTCAAGGCCCTGTCCAACCAGAAGTACTGGGAGCTGGTGCGCCGCCACGGCTCCGAGTCGGTGGGCCTGCTAACCGGCG
>JAKAXN010000360.1 GCA_021816565.1 Actinomycetes bacterium | reverse complement strand
GATCTGGGCGCCGGCGGGCACGACCCGGCCTGGGGCGGCCACCGGGCGGCGACGTCGGGTGGGGGTCTCGGCGGGCGGGGCAGCCGGCGCCGGCTCCCCGGCCCGGGGGCGGCGCGAGGATCGGCCGGGCCGGGGCCGGACCGCTTCGGCGGACGGCCACGTCTGGAGGGGGCCGAGGATCTCGGCCAGGTCCAGAGCGTCGAGCGTCTCCTTCTCGACCAGCTCCCGGGCCATCCGGTCGAGGGTCCTGCGGTGGTGCACCAGCACCTCCCGGGCCCGGCTGTGGGCCCCCTCCACCAGGGCCCGCACCTCGCGGTCGATGGTGGCGGCCACCTCCTCGGAGTAGTTGGCCTGATGGTTGAGCTCCCGGCCGAGGAAGACCTCCCCGTCCCGCTGACCCAGCTGCTGCGGGCCGAGGGTGTCGCTCATCCCGTACTCGGTGACCATGGCCCGGGCGATGCGGGTCACCTTCTCGATGTCGTTCTCGGCGCCGGTGGTGGGCTCGGCGAAGACGATCTCCTCGGCGGTGCGCCCGCCGAGCGCCATGGCCATGGCGTCGCGCAGCTGGCTGCGGGAGTGGTTGTAGCGGTCCTCCGGCAGGGTGTAGGTGAGGCCGAGGGACCGGCTGCGGGCCACGATCGACACCTTGTGTATGGGGTCGGCGTGGGGCAGCACGTGTCCGACTATGGCGTGGCCGGCCTCGTGATACGCGGTGACCAGCTTGTCCTCGTCGCTCATGACGAGGGTCTTGCGTTCCGGGCCGGCCAGCACCCGGTCGATGGCCTCCTCGCACTCCCTCATCCCGATCTGACGCAGGTTGCGGCGGGCGGTGAGGATGGCGGCTTCGTTGAGCAGGTTGGCCAGGTCGGCGCCGGTGAAACCGGGGGTGCGCTTGGCCAGCACGTCGAGGTCGGCGCTGGCGGCGAGAGGCTTGCCCTTGGCGTGCACCTCGAGGATCTGGCGCCGCCCGCTCAGGTCCGGGCGGTCCACGACGATCTGGCGGTCGAAGCGGCCCGGGCGCAGCAGAGCCGGGTCCAGGATGTCCGGGCGGTTGGTGGCCGCGATCAGGATGATGCCGCCCCGGGCGTCGAAGCCGTCCATCTCCACCAGCAGCTGGTTGAGGGTCTGCTCCCGCTCGTCGTGCCCACCGCCCAGTCCGGCACCGCGGTGGCGCCCGACGGCATCGATCTCGTCCATGAAGACGATCGAGGGGGCGTTGGCCTTGGCCTGCTCGAACAGGTCGCGGACCCGGCTGGCGCCCACGCCGACGAACATCTCCACGAAGTCCGATCCCGATATCGAGAAGAACGGCACGCCGGCCTCGCCGGCCACGGCCCGGGCCAGGAGGGTCTTGCCGGTACCCGGGGGGCCGAAGAGCAGCACCCCCTTGGGGATCTTGGCCCCGAGGGCCTGGAAGCGGGCCGGGGACTCCAGGAACTCCTTGATCTCCTGCAACTCGGCCACGGCCTCGTCGGCGCCGGCCACGTCGGCGAAGGTGACCTTCGGCTGGTCCTTGCCCGAAGCCCGGGTCCGGGCCTTGCCGAACTGCATGATGCGCGAACCGCCCCCCTGCATGGCGTAGAGGGCGTAGACGAGCAGCCCCCCGAACAGCAGGATCGGCACCCAGCTGTCCAGGATGGTCAGCCATATGCTCGAGCGGGCGTGCGACACCGCCACCTGGGTCCCCGCAGCCAGCATCTTGGTGGTCAGCGGCTGGGTCAGCCGGTCGGGGTAGCTGACGGTGAAGGCGGTGCCGTCCCGCAGCTTCCCGGTGATGGTGTCGGTGCCGTCGTGGACCGTGGCGGTAACCACCGAGCCGGGCACGGACAGGTCGTGCTCGAACTGGCTCAGGGTGAGCGTCGTCCGGCTGGAGCCGCCCCGCAGGGCCAGGATGAGGATCAGGGCCACCAGCGCGGCCAGAGCCACGTACGCGTAGCGGCTTCTAACGAGCCTTTTCATGACCTTCACAGGCTACTTTCCGGGTCGGCGGGGTCCGCATCGGTGTAGATGGCGAGGTACGGGAGATTCCGGTATCTCTCGGCTGCGTCGAGCCCGTAGCCGATGACGAACTCGGGGGGGATGTGGAAGCCCTCGTAGGCCAGGTCCAGGTCGACCGACTGCAGACCCTCCTTCACCAGCAGGGCGCACACCTCCAGTGAGGCCGGGTTGCGAGCGGCCAGGTTCCGGCGCAGGAACGACAGCGTGAGGCCGGAATCCACGATGTCCTCCACGATCAGCACGTGACGGTCGGTGAGGTCGGCGTCGAGGTCCATCACGATCCTCACCACCCCGCTGGTGTGGGTGGAGCTGCCGTAGGAGGAGACGGCCATGAAGTCGATCTCCACCGGCAGGTCGATGGCCCGGGCCAGGTCGGAGAGGAAGAAGCAGGCCCCCTTGAGCACCCCCACGAGCAGCGGGGGGCGCCCGGCGTAGTCGGCGGTTATGGCCTCGCCCAGCTCGCGCACCCGCCGCTTCAGGTCGTCCTCGGAGACGACGACCCGACCGATGCGGGTGTCGCCCGTCGCCGGCCTGACCGGTTCGGCGGTCACCGGGCCGCTCCGGGGAGGGCCACGCTGAGGCGGCCGGCCCGACGGCTGACCCTCCGGCCGCCGGAGATCTGGCAGGCCCGGCGGGTGCCGTCGACAACCTCCATGACCCTGGACAGCTCGGCCGCCGACGGGGGGTGCAGCTCCTCGGGACCCCCGGCTGACGGCGACCTCAGCCAGGCCCGGAGGGCCCGGCGGGCCAGCGGGGCGGGGGCCGCCCGCAGGGCCGTGACGTCGAGCGGGTCGAGCTCGGAGGCCAACCGGTCGAGCAGCTCGGCGTCGGCGCCGGCCAGGGCGGCCGAGCGGGCGAGCACGGGCACCACGTCGCGCCCGGCAATGTCGCAGAGCACGGGGATCAGCTCGGCCCGGACGCGGTTACGGCGGAACCGGGGATCGGTGTTGGTCGGGTCCTCGAGCGGGGAGATACCCGCGGCGCGACACAGCTCCACCGTGTCGGCCCGGCGCAGGCCGAGCAGCGGCCGGTGCACGGGGCGGGCCGGGCGCCCCGGGGTCGCCGGGGCTGGGCCCGGCCGGACCGGGCGCCCCGGTCTCATGCCGGCCAGGCCGTCCACGGCGGCTCCCCTCATGATGTTGAGCAGGACCGTCTCGGCCTGGTCGTCCATGGTGTGGCCGGTGAACACACCCTCGGGGAGGGCCGCATAGCGGGCCCGTCGGGCCCGGGCCTCGACGTCGGTCCCGGGAGCGACGACCACCCGTCGCGACACGAAGGTGAATCCCAGCGCCTCCGCCCAGGCCCCCACGACCGGCGCCTCGGTCTCCGAGCCGGGCCTGAGGCCGTGGTCGACGTGGAACACGGTGCCGTCCAGCCCCGCCGCCCGGGCCAGGATCATCAGCGCCACCGAGTCCGGGCCACCCGACACCGCCAGGTCCACCGGCCCGGCCCCGGCGTCGGGGAAGTGGCAGCGTTCCAGGAGCAGAGCCGCGGCGGCGGCCATCCGAGCCGCCCGGTCGGCGCCGCCGGGGTCCGGGTCAGCCGGACCGGTCCCGGCGGGGGCCACGACGGTCACTCGCCCACCGCGGCCGCCCGGCCCTCCTCGGTCACCCGGGCGATCCACTCCTCCGGGGAACGGATCTCTGCGGTGCTCGGCAGGAACGCGGGGCCCTCCCACACCCTCGACATCAGCTCCCGGCCCCCGGACTTCTCCACGGCGGCGATGAACCGCTCGCCCTGCTGGTACTGGCGCATCTTGGCGTCCATGCCCATGAGGACGGAGAGCATCTTGGCCAGCCCGCGCTGGCGGCGGCGCTCGTGGAGGGTGCTGCTGAACAGCGGGGCGCTGGGGATGAGGTCGGCGCCGGCCCGGTCCATGGTCACGTCACCGTGTCCCTCCAGCAGGCTCATCATGCCGCCGATCTCCTGGATGGCGGCGTACTGGTCGGGGCCGGCCACCAGTGTCACCAGGCCCCCGTCGTCGAGCGGGTTGCGGCCGGAGCGGACGATGTCGGCGCTGCGCTTGAGGGCCTCGAGCCACTGCCGGGGGTCGGGTTCGATGCCGGCCAGGGTCCGGTCCACGAGGGAGAGGAAGTGGCCCCTCAGCCAGGGCACCCCGGTGAACTGGGCCCGGTGGGTGACCTCGTGGAGAGCCAGCCACAGGCGGAACTCCTTCGGGGCGAACCCGTATCGGCGCTCCACCGCTATGACGTTGGGCCCGACGTAGTAGACCATGTCCTGGTCCTCGGGCCGCTCGTCCTCGATGATCAGCTGGTCGTACTGGCCGAGCACCCGGCTGGACATCCATCCCAGCACCAGGCCCATCTCGGCTCCGGCCATCTGGCGTGACATCTGCACCGGCACCACGTTCCACCGGCTGCTCTCGGCCCGGGCCGCCAGCTTGACCAGCACCGGTCGCAGCAGCCGCTGGAACGACGCCACGTTGGCGTCGACCCACTGGGCCCGGTCGGCCACCCGGGCCCGGGCCGGCCCCACCAGCGACCGCAGCCCGGTCTCCGCCGCCACCAGCTCCTCGGCCCGGGCGGTCATCTCCTCGAAGTCCGCCTCGAGGGACCGCAGCTCGTAGTCGGTGAGGGGGGCCTGCTGGCGAGCCACCCGCTTGGCGACCTGCCGAGCCGTGTCCCAGGCGATCAGGTCAACCATTCGAAGCTCTCCCTGGCCATGAGGCATGGTATCTGCCGGGGCTCCGGAGGCGTCCGCAGATGGCCCGGCTCCGGCCCGGGGGCCGGAGCCGCCGGAGGGGGCCGCCTCAGGCGATCTTCTTACCCCGGGTGCGGGGGACCGCCATGGGCTCGTGGAGGTAGCAGTACTTGCCGTTGTTGTACATCGACAGCCGGGTCGCGCAACCGGGCTCCTTGCAGGTCCGGTTCTTGCCGAACGACCGGGAAGGCCGCTCGGAACGATCGG